>DLFX01000143.1:0-141 GCA_002482405.1 Firmicutes bacterium UBA7709
TGCTGGACGGCGCAAAATTTTAAACCCTGAAATACTCGTTGAAGCAATCGAGGCAAACTTTTTTGCCGTTCTCCAAACGGATATACGGCTCAGCGGTGCTTTCCCCGCAAAGCTCGCAATCGATCGACGGGAACAACCTGG
>DLFX01000143.1:182-1084 GCA_002482405.1 Firmicutes bacterium UBA7709
CATCCAGAATATAGTTCTGTTTCGCCTCTCTGCTTTCCATTTTAGGCAGATTTTTCAGGACCATCCGCACGGCTTCTCCGCTCGTCCGGTTGAAAAAAGAAAAAGCCTGCTTCCCTCTGATGCGAAAAATAAGATTTCCCTTTCCGGCGCTGCAGCCGAGAAGCACCTGTATTCCGTCGACTCCGCAGGCGTCGTTTTCCGTCACGCACACGATCTCCTCGTCGCCGGAACGGTCGATCCCGAGCAATTTCTGCGCTTCCGCCGCCGCTCTGACGCCGATGGCAAGCCCCGGGCACCTATGCCCGTGAAATTCCGCGCTTTTATCAAATTGTGAATGAATATCCAATTCTTACTCCTCCAATAACCGGTCGTATAACTCCCGGTTTTTATTTCGAAGGCGGACCGGTTTAAAGTTAGTATCGGTAATCCCGTGCTTCGTAAAGCCCGTTACCAGCAGTTCGCCGGTCTCCTGCCTCCTGATCTCGTAATCCAATGTGACTGTGGCCGCTTTCAGCTCGGAAATGCGGGCCGTGACCTCCAGCAGATCGTCATAAACCGCAGGCAGCCTGTATTTGCAGCCGCATTCCACAACGGGGAGCATGAGGCCCGCTCCTTCCATTCGCGCGTAAGGATAGCCTATGCCGCGGAGCAGCTCGCACCTGCCCACTTCAAACCACTTGATATAATTTGTATGATATACGACGCCCATAGCGTCCGTATCCGCATAAATAACTCTGACGGATGTCTTGTGCTCAATCATGAAGTACCTCCTGTCTGCCGAATAGCAATGACCAAATTCATTATATCACTTGTCCGGCAAGAAGGAAACCTCTCTAAAGCCCTTCCCTGATTCTGTCCGCCCGGTCGCTCTGAAAGTTGAAATCCCGGAAGTTTCCTTCAGG
>DLFX01000143.1:1121-4145 GCA_002482405.1 Firmicutes bacterium UBA7709
CGTCATCGATTTTAAGATATCCTTCATAGAGGTAGGGAACGGCGCCGTCGGAAAGCCCGGAAAAGTCCGCGGCGTTCAGCGAAGCCAAGGTTCCGGCCTGGTACCGCTCGATATTATACTTCGCGATCATCCCGTCCACATTCCCATAGCACAGGATCATGAAAAGGCAGATAAAACCCGCCGCGGCGATCCTCGTTCCGTTGAAGCTCCTGAACTGACGGAGAAGTACGATGACAAAGACGAGCAGCAGCACGATCATAAACCAGGAAGTGTAGACTCTCAGCTGTGTCAGGCCGTAAGAGCTGACATACATCCCCATTTTGCTCATGGCGGTTGCGATCAGCGCAATGGTAAAAATGCACAGCGCTACCGTCTCGGCCCTGAGAACTTTCACGTGATCCCGCTTTGCGATGAGATGGGCCGCCGTAATTACCGCCAGGTTGATCCCTGATACCGCGCAAAGCTCAAAGAATCCTCTTCTCGCATATTCCGCATATGTCATGGACTGGGGCAGGCTGTCACGGAAAGCAGAAAACAGATAAGACGTTTGAGCCAGGAAGAAAACGGCGTAAATCAGGTTCAGTGCCGTCAAGGCGGAAAACACCGCCGCCCCCGGAGCAAACCGGAACGCCTTGACCCGGCCGTCTACGGACTTCAGCGTCGCATTCCCGGCCTTTCTCCTATAGCGGTTCCCGTAGATCAAGCCGTATAGATAGCACGCCACCGGCAGTCCCAGGATTACATCCAGGAGGTTTTCCATCATGTTCTCCGAAACGGAAAACCGAAGCTTATCGATCAGGCTTTCAAAGGCGGCGTCCGCGTCGGTCAGCAGGGAGGCTACCAGAATCAGCACCGGCAGGAAGATCAGAATGCCGACTATCCCGCCGAGAACGCCCTTCCCTTTTTTGTTCTTTGCAAAGACCTGCCTGACTCCCTGAAAACACCCTTCGAAATTCCCGAAAGGAATCATGAAAAGCTGACGAAGCATATCGCTGATCACGTAAATCGATATCCTGTTTTCCAGACGCATTCCCGTGGAAATGCAAACCCAGTAGACAAAGGCGAGGGATAGAAAGATGAAGTTCAGCCCCTTGATCAGAGTTCCGTCGAACAAGGTGAAATTCGCCGCCGACAGGGCGATGATCCCCAGAAAGATCAGGCTCTGTTTTGACTGGCGGAATCCCGAGGCTCTCAAGTAGACAAGGGTCGCCGCGCAGAGCGCCGCCGCGAACAATGTTACGCCGAGTCCGAGTCCGGCGGCGTTGATCAGATTCCAATACAGAAACCCGCAAACCAGCATGCAGAATGCAAATACAATATCCTTTCCGTTCATTTCCCCTGATAATTCCCCTTTCATTTCTCCAATCACTCCTTCTTCCCTTGGTCCAAATCACTCCTGACCAGCTTCATCCTGATCCCGCTTAAACTCCAGTATATCCCCCGGCTGGCAGTCCAGCGCCCTGCAGATCTCCTCCAGGGTGGAAAACCGGATCGCCTTTGCTTTATTGTTTTTCAGAATGGAAAGGTTCGCCGGCGTGATTCCGATTTTCTCCGACAGCTCGCCGGCCGAAATCTTACGCTTTGCCATGATCACATCCAGATTCACCAAAATGGCCATATCGAACCCTCCCTCCTAAATGGTAAAATCATTTTCGTTTTTGATTGCCACCGCCTGCTCGATGACGTTCTTGACCACTCTGAGAATGAGGCCGAAGAAGGCCGCGGCGACGGCTACAACCAGGAACAGCAGATAATAAAACCCCGATATGAACAGGATGGCCGACACCGCAAAGCTGCACCACGAGATCACCCGCAGATACTTCACATTTTTCTCAATGAATACGTTCTTTTTCTTTATATTTGCCAGCAGCCGGTCAAGGGAAAACAGCGCGATAAGCCCCGGCACGGTTCCAGCATAGATCGTAGCGAGCAGAGGGCCGATGAGATTCGGGTTCTTGCCGGCGTAAGCCGCGTAACCTTTCACCATAAAGGGCGCCGCAAAGGCCGCGCAAATGACGAGGACGATCACAATTTTGGTGCAGATCGAGGACGCCTGCACCGATTTACCTGGGTTCCACATTTTTTGTTCCTTTCTTCTCAAATATCTAAAGCCTTTCGTTTCCTGAACTTTCATCAGCTTTATTATATGGACCTTATTATTGATTGTCAACATATTTTTATCGTTTATCGATAAAAATGTTCCGAATATCAATAACTCATAAGAAAAGACCCGCGTTCCCGCGGGCCCTCTCATTTCAATCCCTGCGCTCAAGCCCTTGAAGGAGCAGCGGCGCAAGGTTTATTCATCATAACCGAGGTAGTACAGCGCGTTTGCCATGAGGCCGAAGGTTTCCGGCGTATAGCTTCGGAAGGCTGGCTCAATGCCAAACAGCACCGCGTCATAGGAAGGACTGTCGTCATGGATGATGACAGGTGCGCCTGCCGCGGCTCCCGGATCCTTCCAGAATCCCGCAAGGTACATGCCTTTCTCAGCAAAGTTCGCAGATGTAACGGTTCCCGTTGATCCGTCCCCGAACCAGACCGGCGCATAGGCATACACCGTTTCATTGGCGCCGTAGCCGTAGGTGATGGGATCCGTCGGGATTCCGTTTATAACACAGATGCCGTTTTCGGCGGTCTGCCCCGTTTCATCGCTTCCCGTAAAGGAATAGGATGTTTTTAGCTTTCCAGTCAACTCGTTCAATTTCGCTCCGGCATATCCCGCGCCGATGAAATCGTGATTCTTCGCGAAATCGGCGACCTCCTGCTGCCCGACCGCATCCAGCGACCAGGTCACCCCAGTCGCCTCATAGCTTTCGTCCCAGAATCCCTGAGTTCCGCTGATCACCAGGGCGTCAAAGCCGTTTTTCTCCAGATCGTAACCGCTGTTTACTGCATAATAGGGGACCGCCGTCACGTCAAAACCCAGAGCTTTTATTTCCGTGGCGATGCCGCCGTCGTTACCGATCACCGCAACCTTTTGCAGGCGCACCGGCAAAAGCTTTCCCTGCACCGATGCGATCC
>DLFX01000143.1:4182-8777 GCA_002482405.1 Firmicutes bacterium UBA7709
CCCGGGAATCACAAAGGAACCCGGGGCGTAATTGCCGTTTGCCGCGCTGGTCCTGTATACCGCAAAGCCGTCCCGAACCAGGCTGTTGGCAGCCTCGTAGGCCTGATTGTTCTCCACAGGCATGATGTAATTTGCCGGATTTCCCGCCTCAAGGCTGCCTCTGGGAACAGGAGCCTCCGTCACGTCGGAAAGATCGGCGGAAAAGCTCTTCACTGCCGCCACCGCGTCAAAGCCGCAGAGCTCCGGGAAGGAATAGGCGGAAATATCATACATGGCAGACGCCTGGCCGCTGATGTCCTCGCCTTTCCAGAGCATGGTGTTCGCAAGCCCCCGCAATCCCTGTTTCATGGGCACAACATAAGTTCCCGCCGGATATTCGGAGCCGTCCGCTGTGAAGGCCGCGTCAGCCTCCTTGACGATGATTTTATTCGCAAGAAGGTGCCGGACCATCTCCGACGCTTCAAACGGATTCCTCTGCTGGCGTTCATTCATGGGTATGATGTAGGCTTCTGGAAAATCGACATCCTTTTCCGCGCTGATCCCTTCTACGCCTCTTTCAAAGACGGCAAATTGATTATCCATGAGCTCCGTCTTATGTTTCGACGCATATTTCAGAGAAGAATAACAGGCTGCATAAGCCGTATCGATCCCCTGCCGGTTCGGGAATTTTACTTCAAGGGTATGGCTGATGGCGCCAAGATACATAAAATACTGCGGTGCGAAGATCGGCGGATAATCGTCCCAGCCGTCCTCCCAGACCTTAAATGGAATATCCACCTTCTGCCTTGTCATGGCGGTGATGTCCGCCGCCATGGCTTCCGCATGAGGAAGGGCATATTTGATCAGCAGGTCGTACTCATAATTCGGATTATGGGGCCCCGTACAGGGCTCCAGCAGGATATTGTCGCCGTTCATAAAACCGTGAAGATCCAGCATCGCCGTCGGAAACCATTTCATGGCGATGTTGTTCACCACCGCCTGAATCTCCGGCTGGCTCTGGGTGATAAAATCCCTGTTCAGATCCGTGCCCGTCGCGTTTTCACGGTATCCTGAAATCCTGCCGTCGGGATTCTGACACACGTTGATCAGAACGACGCAGTTTTTTAATATGTATTTCGTTTCCGCGCTGTTATCCGTGAGCAGGCGGTCCATCAGCTTCAGCACGCCGTCGGTTCCCGTGGTTTCATTGCCGTGAACGCTGGCGTTAAAGAAAACGGGAATCCTGGTGTCGCCGGCCTTTAAGGCTTTTCTTGCCTCTTTCGGGCGGTTCACTGCGTCCTGCATAAATTTCTGATAACCGGCAAGGTTTTGCATTCCCTGCCTGTCGGAAATGGTGACAAAATAAAGATCTTTTCCCCCTGCGGATTGGCCGATCACCTCATAATCCATTAGACCCGGATTCTTTTCTTCCAAAGCGTTCAACTGCGCTTTGAGCTCAGAATACAGAGCCTGGTTTCTGGGCAGCGGATATTCTGTCTCCGAAGCTGCCGCAAAAGCCGTAAATGAACTGAGAACGAGAACCATGGCGATTGCCGCTCCAAGTAGTGCATGACCCTTTCGTCCGTTCATTCTTCTTTCCCCTCCTTTTTTTGTTGATATTCTGTGTTCTGTCCGGACTCCCCCTGAAAACTGTCCGGCAGAATTTATTAAAATAAAAACCGGCCTACCCCTAACATCCATATTTATCTCAACATTATGTCAGGAATATCCGGCTTTATTTTCTTTTGTATCGCTATATTGTTTTCTGTGTGGCGCGGATCTTCTCCGCAATTTCTTCGATCTTTTTGAATCGGTGGTTAATGCCCGATTTCCCAATGGGCGGGTCCATCAGTTCCGAAAGCTCCTGGAGCGAGGACTCGGGATTTTCCAGCCGGAGACGCGCCGCTTCCTGCAGCTTGTCGGGCAGGGAGGACAGCCCTCTCGCCTTTTCGATCAGTCGGATGTTTTCTACCTGTCGGACCGAAGCGTTGATGGTTTTGTCCAGATTGGCGCTGTCACAGTTGTTGATCCGGTTGGTCTTGTTCCGCATTTCCTTTACGATCCGGACATTTTCAAAATCCAGAAGCTGCCCGTGGGCGCCCAATATGTTCAGAAAGTCGATGATCTGCTCCGCCTCTTTAAGGTAAACCACATGGCTGTTCTTTCTGACGACAGACTTGGAGTGGAGGCCGAAGCTGTTGACCAGCTTTTTAACGTCGTTGCTCAGGACCTCGCTGTTGCACACGATTTCGAGGTGATAGGCCTTTTCCGGGTCGCTGAGGGTTCCGGCGCCCAGAAAGACGCCCCTCAGGTAGGCTCTCCGGCAGCATTTCGTCTTGATCAGATCGGAATAAATGCCGTCGCTGATGTAGTTGCAGCCCTCCCGTACCATGAGAATGCCCGTCTCTCTCAAAATCTGCTCCGCGTTCTTTTCCGCGTCGATCATCAGCTCGTAATAATGGCCCTTTTTCAGAATGGTAGTCTTTGCAATTATCAGGGACGCGTTGGTTCCGAAGTAATTCTTGATCATCCTTTTGAAATGTCTCGCCACAGCGGGATTTTCCGTCAGCAGCATCACGTTTACCTTGCCGCTGCCGGAAAGCTTGATGGTTCCGCACATGCGAATAAAGCCGGCGATTTCCGCCAGCTGGCAGCACTTCCGGTCCGTCTCGGCCCGGGACAATTCATTTTTTGTATTTGCCGAAAATGACATATCAGTCTCCTGCTAGAGTGCAGCGCACTTTTTTATTATGCCTTTATTGCGCCGTGGCTACCCGTCTTGCAGGTGGCTCTCTGTGCGCGACCCCTCGTGCTCCTTTGAGATTTAGCTTTGGGCAAAATTTCGAGTATTGCGTCCATGTGGACGTGAAAATGTGCAAAATTTCAAGCTTTGTGTGGCTTAAATTCAAATATATTCCAAAATTATGCGTGTAAATCGAATATTTATCAAAACTCAGCTCAAAACCGGTCAAGTCCATTTTTGTGTGTAAATTCGTTCGGCCAATATTTAAAAGCGCTAAGCTGCTTTTAAAAGTTTTATCTGCTCGTGGGCGATCCTAATGAATTTGGGCTTGTTCTCGCTGATTACAAGAGTACATTTGGCTTTTGAGAAGAATGCCCTTCTTTCACTCATTAAATCGTGGCGTTCCATGAGAACGGCTCCCATTAAGCGATTTAAGGATTCCATATTGGGGAATATCCGGATGACAGATGAACGTCTCTCTAATTCGCCATTTTCACGCTCAATATGGTTCGATGTGCGGAGCGGGGCCCGCATTTCTTCCGGCAGAAGCATCACAGTCATTGCATCCTCAAATCCTTCGTCCAGTATTTCCATGGCCTTCTGCGCAACCTCACCGTAGTCATGGATAATATCATCTCTGCACTCCCTGGCCTCCTTCATGGTTTTGGCTGTAAACATTTCACGCAGCTCCGTCCGCAGTCCTTCCTGTTCTTTTTTCGGTGTTTCCTGCAGGATATTTCTGATGAAGTGGTACTGGCACCTCTGCCAGGCAGCCTCAGGATATACTCCTTTAAGAGCTGCGATCAGGCCGCTATGGGCATCGAAGGTAAACATACTTACATCCTTCAGTCCCCGCTTCTTTAAGCCTGTCAGAAACTGCTTCCATGTGGCTTCCGACTCGTTTTCATAGGTGCCGAAGCCAATGATTTCCTTTTTTCCGTATTCCGTGATTCCCATGGCAACCATGAACGCTTTTGATACGATCCGATGGTTCTCCCTTACCTTAAAGTATTTGGCATCGGCGATCACAAATGGATAAACGAATTCCAGCGGCCGGTTCCTGAACTGAGCAATGCCTTCATCCAATTTTTTGCAGAGCTCTGATACCGTTGATTTGGAGAAGCTGGCGCCGCAAAGCTCTTCCACAACATTGCTTACCTTCCGGGTGGATACTCCCTGGACGACCATTTCCATCATAGTTGTCAGCAAGGCCGTTTCGCTTCTCTGATAGGTATCAAAGAGCATCGTCGTAAAAGGAACGTCTCTATGACGGGGCACCTTCAGCGTAATACTTCCGATCCTTGTTACAAGCGGCCGGTTCCTGGTTCCGTTGCGGTAATCGGCTCTGGCCTCTGTGCGTTCATGTTTCGCTGCTCCAATCTGCTCTTCGGATTCAGCTAAAAGGAATGCATTTAAAATCTTCTCCATCAGGTAGGCATATGCTTCATTATTGCCTTTTGAAAAAAGGGCTACCACTTCTTTGTAATCTACTGTAATATTGACTTGAGACATGTTTCTTCACCTCCGGTTTTGTGTTTGTTGTGGTAACTACATTGTAACCGAACGAAGAGACATGTTCTCTTTTTTTTCTTATTCTTTAATTTACACCATTATACGGACATAACCTCAAAACCTTGCCATGTAGTTGAATATCCGTCCCAAACCCCAAATTTTGCACATCCAGGCTCAGCTGCCTGCCAAAACCAAAGATTTTGCACACTTGCCCTCAGTGACCTGAGGACGATAATTCCTGGATAAGAAACAGCGCCGCGTCGCTTGAATTTTAAGGACTAGAATCAAATATTATAAAAGCGCCGCGCCGTGGGTGTTCTCAAAGAAACCGTCCGAGCTCGAAAATTTACCATTATTTATA
>DLFX01000260.1 GCA_002482405.1 Firmicutes bacterium UBA7709
CGGCGGCGGCCGCTCCACAGAGCGGGTATCCCGATATTCCGGCGGACGACTGGTCCGTAAGCGCAGTAAATGCGGCAAGGGATTACGGATTGATGCAGGGTATGGACGACGGTACCTTCGGCTTTGGAAAGACCATAACCAAGGCGGAGTTTATTACGATACTGGACCGGATGTTCGGCTGGGAACAGGTCAGCCCCGGCGCGCCGGACTTTTCCGACGTTACACAGGACGCATGGTATTATGCGGGAGTGGAAACAGCCCTGGGGCATAATGTCATCGACAAGGCGGGGACGTTCAGCCCCAATACGCCCATCACCAGGGAGGAGATGGCGGTCATGCTCGTAAGAGCCCTGGGATATAATACCCTGGCTCAATCCGTTGCGTCTTTCGGAAACCCGTTTACCGACGTGACGAGCAACGGGGGGTATATCACCATCGCAAGAGATATCGGAATGACCACCGGAACCACCCCTGCCACCTTTTCACCGGCGCTGACGGCGAAAAGGGAAGAGGCCGCGGCCATGCTGGTTCGGGTCTATGAGAAGTACACGGCAAAGACTGATTGGGTCCACGGCTTCTATGCCATTTCGTCCTACTCCCAGAAGGACCTGGCAACCGATATGGATGCGGTGTCCGCAGGCTGGAGCCGGATGAGCTTCAGCGCCGACAAGGGAGCCTATCTGAACACCACTTCGACGGAAAACAACGAGTACAACATCCCCCAGGGATATGAAGATATTACGTCCTATTTGAAAGAGAACCAGGTCAAGCTGCATCTGGACGTATATATGGATACCTCCACGAAGGTTGAGTCCAACGGAGGAAGCACCGACGTCTGCTCCGCAATTTTGCTCGACCCTGAGCAGAGGACCAACGCGGTCAACGCCATAGTGAACGAATTGACGACGAATTACAGCGCCATCGGCGAGAATCCATACAGCGGGGTTACCATCGACTTTGAGGGAATGAAGGGAGCGGCGCTGAAGGAAGGCTTTAACGCTTTTCTGACGGAGCTTTCCGGAGCATTGAAGCCTCTGGGCAAAACACTTTACGTGGCCGTTGCCCCCGCCACATCCGACGGACAGTACTATGACGCCTACGATTACCGCACCATCGGAAATCTTGCGGACAAGGTCATTCTCATGGCCCACGATTACAATGAGACCACGATGCCCGCCAACCTGCTGGGTTCGGAGTATTACAAAAATACGGCGATAACGCCCTTCGCCAGCGTTTATTATTCGCTGAGAGCGATCACCGACAAGAACACGGGGGTAGAGGACCCTTCAAAGGTCGCTCTTGCCGTAAGCTTTGCAAGCGTTGGCTGGGAGCTTGAAAACGGAAAGCTCGCCAGCACCGCGGCGGTCAGGCCGACGCCTGCGACGATCTACACCCGTCTGAAAGGCGGGGCCGCCATGGGGTATTCGGAGGTTTACCGCAACCCTTATATCGAATACACCACAGAAGAAGGAAAAGACATTTTCCTCTGGTATGAAGACGCGCGAAGCGTCGGCGACAAACTTGCGCTGGCAAAGCTCTTCGGGGTAACGGGAGTTTCCTTCTGGAGATTGGGAACGATCCCGGACTACCCGGACGCGGGGCTTTACTACGACATCATGGACACGATCCAATAGAAGAAAAAAAGGGGAGAGATTAAATGAAAAACAANNNATCTTGCGATGCTTCTTTCCATGAGCGTCGCCGCCTATGCGGATACGGCGACAGGTGCTGAGGCAACCTCAGCAAACTCCGTCGGCGCTGCCGCCACATTAAAGACAGTGCCCGTCAGCATAGATGGGAAGGCATTGCAAAATACAGCGGTGGAGACCGGTGGGACATTGTTTCTGCCGCTGCGGGCGGTATGTGAAGCCCTTGGGTATTCGGTAACGTGGTCCCAGGCGGACCATTCCGTTACCGTGAAAACGCCGGACAAAACCGTGCTGTTTGAGCCGGAAAAAAATACTGTTTCCGACGGCGGCCACAGCTATTTTGTGAGCGGGTATCTTGTGAAGGAGACCGATTTCGCTTACGGCGACATCGGCGGGGGCTGCATCGCGGTCAACGGCCGTATCTATACCGCTTTTGACCTTATGTCGTCCTGCTTTGGCATCGGGAAAACTTATGACCAGACGGCGAATATCTATGCGCTGTCTCTCCTGCCCCAAGGCAAAGCGGCGGTGGAAACTAAAAGGATCTATTCCGATGAAACCAAGCTTCTGACCAATATCCAGTATCCGTATTTCACTCTGGCGGATCAGGCGGTCGCGGACAAAATCAACGGAGTGATCCTTGGCGATGTGAAAACAGCCCAGAAAGAGGCCCAGGATAACCTGGCGGATTCCAGCGAATATCAGAGCCCCAACCGGTGCGAAACTTACTTTGATTACAAAATCGCATATCAGCAGGGAGACCTTCTGTCCGTCGTGCTCTGGGACTATCAGTATTACGGGGGAGCTCACGGCTCAACGAGACAGATCACCCACACCTTTGACCTGAAAACCGGAGCGGAGTACGCGCTGGCCGATCTCATGAAGGCGGATTCGGGATATGTGGGCTATATCAACGATACCATCAAGGCGGACATTGTGAAGGCCGGTATGGAAGACGACCAGCTCACAAAGTTTGAATCCATTGCCGACGATCAGGGCTACTACCTGTCCGACGGAGGATTGGTCATCTATTTCCAGCAGTACGAATACTTCCCCTATGCGGCGGGGATCATGGAATACACCATGCCATACGCGGATCTGAGCCAGTATCTGAAGACGGAGTTCCAGGAAAAATAAAACAGGTCAGAACAGGCAGCAAAATATAAAATCCTAAACACATATAAGGTGTTTCATGAAAAATATTACCTTAAAGATCATAATTTCTCTCGTGTGCTGTTCCCTGATCATCGCGCTGATCCTGAGCGGCGTTGCCATTACAAAGAGCAATGCCGTCATGCGGACTGAGGTGAGGAAAGAGCTGGTTTACGCGTCCCAGAAATATGCAAGCCAGTTCAGCGCCGAGTTCCAAACCCAGGAAAATGTGGTGGACCTCATATGCACGATGGTCTCAGGCTGGTTTGACGTCGAGGATTACACAAACGACAGGGAACGGTTTCTGGCCTTGGAAAAAAGGCTGGACCGGATCATAAAAAATACGATGGAAGACATTCCGGAAACCAGAAGCCTCTATTTTACGTTCAACCCGGAAACAAGCGGTGGGAACGATGAAATCTGGTATTTACGGAGCGAGAAAGGGAAGGTCTATTATACGGAGGCGGACAATACCGTGGAAAACTGGCTGGTGGACGGCGCCAATGCCGACGCCTACTATTTTGACGCGATCCGAAAGGGAAAAAGCTGGAGAAGCGTCGAGTACGATCAGTACCTGAAAACGTATTCCGTAACCTATTCCCGGGCGTGCAGGGACAAAAGCGGCGCACTGGTCGGAGTCATGGGCACAGACATACTGATTGACCATATCTTCGATACGGTTAAGCACATCCAGATGCGGGAGGGCGGCTCCGCCTTCCTGACGGACGGCGATTTCAATTATCTTGCCGGCAGCACCTCGAAGGAGGACTTCGCCGTGATGAAAAAGGACGGTATTCTGAATCTGCCGGCGGATTTTCAGAATTCTTCCGACTATACCGCGGTGAAAGGGGAGCATTACCTGACGACCTATGCCAAGACGTCCAACGGGTGGATCGTGGCGCTGGTGCAAAGGGAGGAAACCTTGCTGAGGCCTATTCAGGATATGAAGAGGATTCTCTACACCATGGCGCTCATCACCCTGATCGCAGTTCTTGCCTACTCCTACTATTTCTCCAAGAAATCCCTCGCGCCTATCGTGCAGGAATTCGAGGAAAAAGACATCATCATGCTGCATCAGTCCAGACAGGCCAAGCTGGGAGAAATGGTCGGGAACATCGCCCACCAGTGGAAGCAGCCCCTGAACGTCATGAACATCATCCTGTCCAACCTCTGGGACGATTTTGGCCAGGGCAATCTCACGGAAGAACAGCTGAAATCCCATATCGAAGATATGCGGTCCCATATCAGGAATATGTCGGGCACGGTGGATGATTTTGCGGACTTTTTAAAACCTTCCAGAAAGAAAGAAAAATTTTCTGTGAATGAAGCCATGGACACCACCCTGGGGTTGATGACGGAAAGCATCAAGATCAACAGGATCTCGGTCGTCAGAGAGTCTGGGGAGAAGGCGGAGATTCTAGGCTACAGAAACGAATTTTGTCAGGGAATTTTCAATATACTCAACAATGCCAGAGACGCCATCATAGACTCGGATCCCGAAAAGCGTGAGATCCGGATCAGGATCTATTCCGTCAGGGATGGGAAACAGAGGTCCGCCGCCGTGATCGACATCACCAACCAAGGAGATCAGATCGCCCCGGAGATCATAAACCGGCTGTTTGAGCCTTATTTCACCACAAAGGATGAAAAGGGCGGCACCGGGATCGGCTTGTACCTGACGAAGGAAATCATCGAGTCCCATATGAACGGAACGGTGGAGATGTTCAACGTGCCGGGAGGAGTCTGCTGCAGGGTCACGATTCCCAAGGAGGTTCACAATGACTGATTTGAAATGCCTTCGGCTTTTATACGTGGAGGACGACGAGGCAACGAGGGAAGCATTTTCGAAATTTCTGAAGCTGCGGGTAGGAAAGCTGTACACCGCCGCAAACGGAGAGGAAGGCATCCAGAAGTTCTTTGCGTACAAGCCGAATCTGCTGATCGTGGATCTGATCATGCCCGGAATGTCCGGCCTCGAAATGATAGGGGAGATCCGGCGGCACGAGAAAGAGTGCGGAATACTGATCACCTCGTCGGTCAACGACGTCGGCACCATTCTGGAAGCGGTGGACCTCAAGATCGACCATTATATCGTCAAGCCCATCGATCCTGAGGACCTGGAAAAGAAGCTCGCCAGGATCGCAAAGGAGATACTGGACAGGGAGGGAAAACTCCGCGCCGTCAATCTCGCGCGGCTTGAGAACAGCGGCGCCATGGAGGACTTGATCCGGAGGGATTTTCTGCGGATTTTGAAAACCTATTCCGGGAAGGGGCCCCAGGACGTCAAGGTGCTCCTGTTTGAAAACCAGGTGGAAATCACCGCCATAGATGCGGCTACCGTGATGGAAAGGACCGTAAGCGCCAACCGGAGGAATCTTTCCATGACGGAGCAGTTTCGCAGGCTTTTCTATGAAGAGATATCGGGGAAATTGGAAGAATGCGTGGAGCTCGCAACGGGTTATCCTGTGAAGGTGACGTCCCTTCAAACAAATGAATCCAAAAAAACTGACAAAATAGTATTGACAATTGTATAGAAAATTAGTAAAATTCTGATAAGAATTATGCAAATCATTGTTTGAGGTGCATGATTTCACTTCTGTAATTGATGTTGCAGTAATAGAGTGAGAATCGCAGGATTAGCTCTCTACAGACCAACGCAAAGCATTGCTATGCTCGCGAAGGTCTTTTTTTTATTCTGCGCATCATGAACATCAAACTGAATATTTCGGATGAAAGCAGCCCTAGACATTGCAGACGCCTACCAAACATTTGCTGCGCAAATGTGGTTAGGTTCGTAGCGGAAAAATGCAAGGCCGAAGCAGCAAACGAGCGCGGTGGCAGTCGCGCTCCGGAAACTAGCAGGCAAAAGGAAGGCTGCCGGACGATACTTTGGAGAGATTCCGTTCAATCGGAGCGCCAACGAGGAAAGAACCAACAGGCAAAAGGACAGAGGAATTATGACCGGAAGCGATCATAGGAATATTTGGTTTCCAACTGCTGAGTAAGATAAGCCGGCGGCAAGAATGGGAAGTCCGCCCGGCGCCAAAAGCAAGGAGGAAAAAAAGATGAGAATGTTATTGGTAGGAGCAGGCGCCGTAGGAGAATCGATCCTGCGGATACTGGACACGAGAGACCCGAAGAGGACCTGGCTGGAACACGTAGTCGTAGCGGATTACAACCTGGAGAGGGCGAAGACTGTCTGCAGGCATTTAAACGGCAGCGACAGATACACGCCGGAATTTCTGGACGCTCACAAGAAGGATGATATCGTCGGGCTGATCAAAAAGTATAACTGCGACTACGTAATGGACGCCGCGTCGCCGTATTTGTCAAATACCATTTTTGACGCCGCGTTCGAAGGAGGAGCGAACTACTCCAGCATGGGCACCTGGTCGGTACCCTACGATCCGCCGAGGTACGGCATCGGTCTTGAAAATTCTTTCAGCGAACCGATGTCCTGGTACAATTTCGCCGCTCATGAAGATTGGGCGAAGAAAGGTCAGATGGCGGTGATCTGCCTTGGGATCGACCCCGGCGTTGTGGACGTGTTTGCCAAGTTCGCGGCGGAGTACTTATTTGACGAGCTTTATGAGATCCACGTCAAGGATGGCGGAAATCTGACGATCCCGGAGGCGGGAGAGGACGATATCACCTTCGGTTTCAACGTGTGGACGGTGCTGGATGAGTGTATGAATCCCAACGTCGAGTGGGATAAGGAGCGCGGATTTACCGTGGATCCGCCGTTCTCAGGCCTGGAAACCTTCGAGATGCCGGCAGGCGTAGGGG
Organism: Firmicutes bacterium UBA7709; assembly: GCA_002482405.1. Next base: position 6,588 of record DLFX01000260.1, read on the forward strand.
CAAACACGCTGGTTAAAATCGAGCATGAGGAGACGGTGCTCATGCCGAGATACCTCGAAAAGTACGGCCTCAGAAAATGCTCCTTCAAGAACGCTCTGGACGACAATCTGGTAGACGCCCTGAAGGTGATCAACGCGCTGGGCCTGAGAAGTCTCAAGCCGGTAGAGGTGGATGGCGTCCAGGTAGTCCCCAGGGACGTGGTCGCCGCCTGTGCGCCGCAGCCTGTGGATCTTGGAGACGAGATGATCGGGAAAATGTGCGTCGGGATCCACTGCAAGGGAATGAAAGACGGAAAGACCAGAGAAATCTTTATGTACCAGCCTTTCGACAACCAGCTTTCCATGAAAAACTGGAATATGCAGGCTGTCGTCGCCCAGACAGGCTTTGGAGCGGCTGTTGGGATCGAAATGATCGGCAAGGGTATCTGGAAGGACGCCGGCGTATTTTCACCGGAATACTTCGATCCGATCCCCTATCTGCAGGTCATGGACGAAGCGGGCTTTGAATACGGTATCGTAGAAATGGATTCCGAGTATAAAGCCATCCACGATAAAAAAATTATGTCGCAGATTTACAGAGAAGCGGCAAAGGCACACAAGGAAAAGAGCGCGAAGCGCTAAAAGGGTAAAAAATGGTCTGAGCCGTTCTCAGAGCGGTTCAGACCATAAATTTTTAACTGTGAAGGAGAAGTGATATGAGCGGAAACACTGTTCATGGCGTTGCTGGTCTGAAAAAGCACAAGATCAAAATGTCGGGCGTAGTATTCATGATCTACTGCCTCGTTGCCGCCGGCGCGTTTGGAATCGAAGAGATGGTTCCCATCAGCGGCCCCGGACTGACTTTGCTGATGCTGGTCCTATTCCCGATTTTCTGGGCACTGCCCATCAGTGAAATGATCGCTGAACTGGCTTCTGCCAGGCCTGCCGAAGGAGGGCCCTATATCTGGGCAAGGGATACCCTGGGAGAATTCTGGGGCTGGCAGGTAGGCTTTTGGAGCACATCTTCCACATGGCTGCAGCAGGCGCTGTACGTCGTACTTATTACAGGATACATGGGAAAATTTTTTCCCATGTCCAACACGATGGAATGGGTCATTAAATTAGGGGTAATTGCGGTCTTCACCATCATCAACCTGCTGGGAATCGAAGAGGTCTCCAAGGTGAGCACCATCCTTTCCCTCTGCGTTATCGCCGGCTTTACGGTGGTAACCGTCGTAGGACTTGCCAACTGGAATCATAATCCAATCGAACCCTTTATGAATCCTGAAGAAGGCCTTGTGGGCAACCTCGGCGGATCCATCTGTATCGCCATCTGGATGTTCTGCGGTTATGAGTGCATGTCGGTAATGGGGGGAGAATACGAAGATCCCCAGGTCATTCCGAAGGGACTGATCCTGGCGATGCCGCTCATCGCCCTCAGTTACTTCCTGCCGACCCTGGCGGGCCTGGCCTCTGTGGGAAGCTGGGAAAACTGGGCGGTGGAAGGCGATGGAGCCGTAGGGTACATGGACGTTCTGATCACTTATGTGGGGCCGGCAGCAGGCCTTGCCTTCCTGGTGATCGCCGTGCTGTCCAACTGTTCGATTTTCAATGCCTATATCCTTTCCGGATCAAGGGGATTTTTCGTCATGGCGGATGACCACCTGTTCCCGAGATTTATGGTAAGACTGAGCAAAAATAGAAGAGTTCCCGTGGTGAGCATCCTGGCCATGGCCGGATTTACCATACTCCTGTGCCAGTGGGATTTCACCGCGTTGGTCATGGCTACGACGCCGCTGATGCTGTATCTCTACATGGCCCTTGCCATAGCGGTGAGGAAGCTGAGAAAGATCTATCCGATAGAGGAGAGAAAAGAGAAAGGGCTCTTTGTGATCAAGGGCGGAAATTTCGGCCTGAACTTCATGACGGGTCTGCCCTTTGTCATTTCCGCCATCGCCCTCTATGTAAACGGTACGGAATATTTCCTCGCCGGATTCTTACTTCTTCTGGCCGGCCTGCTGGGTTATCTAGCCTGCAAATGGTTTTACGGCGGACTTTATCGGGTGGATCCCGAGCATTATCCCCTCAACCCCAGGACGAAGCTGGGCCTCGGAGATACGAAGCAAGTGGGCCTTTACATCCTGCTGAGCGGCATCGTTGCGCTGGCGGGCTCCCTCCTCCTCTACCTTTATGAAGGAAGCTGGGGCGAGGAGTACTATCTTGAAACCTATGGAAGCGGCCTCTTCAGCAACTTCTGGGGTATGCTGGATCTTTGCAGATACGGAGGCATTGCACTGATCGTCATAGGCTTCATCATTATAAGAGTCGCAAAAAAGATCGAAATACCGGAGCCTCCCGCGGCCCTTGAAGAAACACAGGGCTAAAAAGAGGCAGAAAAAAAGAGGCAAAATAA
>DLFX01000130.1 GCA_002482405.1 Firmicutes bacterium UBA7709
TTGAAGAGCACCACGTCCTGAAATACAAAGGACATATAGCTCATCAGGTGCTCCGGTTCCAGGGTCTTTACATCAATTCCCCCGATCTTCACCCGGCCTCTGTTTACGTCCCAGAATCGGGCGATCAATCTGGAAACGGTGCTTTTTCCGCAGCCCGAAGGGCCCACCAGGGCGGTGATCCCATCGGATGGAATGGAAACCGTCAGATCCCTTATCACCACGTCTTCCTCCGAATCTTTCCCGTTATAGCTGAAGGACACGTTCTCAAAATCGATGTCCCAGCGCTTCAGCTTTGTTTCCATATTCCCCTCCATGATGGAAGCGTCCATGAGCATTCGCATCCGCCGGGTGGAAATCCTGTGATAAAACAGCTCCGGCAGCAGAGTGAATTCCACCATGACAGGCCCGTAAATCCTCACGACGATAACGAAGAACATCAGCAGAGGGATCAGCTCGATCTTTCCGGATGTCAGCAGATAGGCGCCGGCAAATACGGTGAGTCCTACTCCCGCCTGCAGGATCATCTGCGCTCCGGTGACAAAAACCCCTGTTCCGAATTCCATCTTGATAGACATCTTTTTCATCAGGCGCAGCGCGCTGTCCAGGGCTGAAAATTTGGCTCCGTCCAAACCGCAGGCCTTGATGACTTTGATGCCCTCCAGATATTCCTGCACCTGGCCGGAGGCTTTCAGCTTGGACTCCACCTGCTTTTCGCTCAGCCGGCTCTGGATTCTTTTACTGGCTAAGATAACCAGCAGCGCCACAGGGACGGTACAGAAGATCGCAATGGCCATTCGCCAGTCAAAGACGGCCATCAGAATGCAGATCAAAGTGATGGAAATAGCGTTGGAGATCAACTGGGGAACGACGTGACTCAAAACGTGCTCCGTGGTGGTGCAGTCCGCCATGATGTTGGTGGTCAACTCTGTCAGGTCCCTGGTGTTGAAGAAGCTCATGGGAAGCTTCCTGATCCGTTCCGCCACGCTCACCCTCGTATTTTCCGCTTCCAGATATGAGGTGACATAGGTTTTTTTATAATCGTTTTTGCTCGCCAGAAACACCAGTACCGCCCCGACGATACCGGCCCCAAAGATCAGCCACATTTTATTCCAGGAGATCTCCTCTCCCATCAAAGGCTTCAGCAGTTCCACGAAAAGCTGGATGGTCACAATAAAGGGAAGCATCAGCGACAGGTTGGTCAGAGTGCAGGCGGCGATGGCCTTCTTTAAATCGGAATAGCCTTTATCGGTGAGCATGAGAGACTCTTTCAGATTAAGCATAAGCGGCGGCCTCCTTTCTGTTTATCTTCCATTCAAGGGTCTGGGTGTACCGGTTCCACATATCGAAATATCTGCCCTGTTTTCGGAGCAGCTCCTCATGGCTGCCCTCCTCGGTCAGCACTCCCTTATCCATTACGATAATCTTGTTTGCGCTTCGTATGGTCGACAGCCGGTGGGCGATCATGATCACGGTTTTTCCCCGCATCAGCTTTTCAAAAGCCCTCTGGATCAGGTATTCATTCTCCGGGTCGGAAAACGCCGTGGCTTCATCGAGAACGATGATCGGCGCGTCCTTGACGATTGCCCGGGCAATGGCGATCCGCTGCTGCTCGCCTCCTGAAAGGTGAACTCCTCTCGTTCCGATCACCGTATGGTAGCCGTCGGGCAGCTTTTCGATAAACTCATGGCACTGGGCCGCTTTCGCCGCGGCGATAATCTGGTCGTCGGTAGCCTTCTGATTTCCGATGCGTATATTTTCCATGATGCTCTGCTTGAACAGGAATACATCCTGAAAGACAAAGCTGACCTTTTCCATCAGATATTCGCTGCTCATGTCCCGGACGTCGGTTCCTCCGATCCGTATCCTTCCCTCCGCCACATCGAAAAACCGGGGAATCAGATGGGCGATGGTGCTTTTCCCTCCTCCCGAAGGGCCGACGATGGCCGTTATCTCATTTTCATTGGCCGTAAAGGATACGCCGGAAAGAGCTTCCGCCTCCTGCCCGGCGTAAGAGAAGGATACGTTGTCAAAGACGATGTCGTGAGCTTTAATTTTTTCCGGATGCGCCGGCTGCGGCAGTTCGGCCTCATTGAGGATGTTGTCCATCCGGTCTACACCGCCGACGATCTGCTGTGCGCCGCTGGTGACGTACATGATCTTCATCATGACGGTCGCGATGGAAGGCACAAAGATGAGGTAGAAGATGAAATCCCCTGCAAAGCCGGTGTAATCGGTGGCATTCATGCCCAGAAGAATTCCCACGGGAACCACAAACNNGGCCGACATATAATTTTCCCAGCTCAGGGTAAATGGAATTACCATTTTCGTGTATTCCCTGATGGCCGTATGCATCCTGCGGAAGGAAAAGACCGTCTGCCGGAAGGCTTTTACCACGGTGATTCCTCTTATGTACTCCACCGACGCGTTATTCATATCCTCCAGGGAATTCATGTAGAGATTCATCATCTTCTTGGAGCCCTCGCTGCCATAAGCCTTGACCTGGACCACAAAGGCGATGACAATTCCCAGGATTGCAGCAAGGCCGAAACGCCAGTCGATAGACAGCAATATGGCGAACATCACCACAGGGGCCGCAAGGGACGCAACGATATCCGGAAGCTGATGCGCGATGAATCCCTCGATCTTTTCGATGTTCTCATCCATGATCTTTCGCAATTTACCGCTTCCCACAAGGATGTGAAAGCCCAGGGGAACCCTGGCCAGATGAGACGCAAAATTGACCTTCAGCTCGTACAGCGTTCCGAAAGCTGCCAGATGAGAGCACATCAGCGCGATAAAATAAAGCAGTATGTTGAGAACGATCCCGCCGAAGGCTATCAGCCCCAGGCTGTTGATCCTTTGGATGTCGAGATTCGAAAAGTCCGGATATGCTCCCATAATCTCCCGAACGACATAATAGATGACGATGTGGGGAATAAAGGATGCAACGGCGGCGAGAGCCGAAAGAAGCACAGAAGAGATCACGAGACCCTTTTTCATGGCCGCCAGCTCCAAAAGCCTTGAAGTTCCGGTCTTGGAAGCCGCAGCCACACTGTTTTTCTGTTTCAAAATAAATCACCCTCCTTCGAAAGTGGTATTTCATCGACGTGGTTAGTCTAAACTAACCTATTGCTTTAAAAAAAAGCGCATCCGCTTTAAATCGTTTTCATTATAATACAAAGGCAAGCGGTATGGCAACATTTTTTTTATGCGAAAATGAATCTCTCGCCGCGTTTCAGAATGTGAGCCGTGGGTAAATAAGGATGGACAACAGAAGAAAAGGAGAAACAGGAAATGGAACACTATCATACTAAAATTTACACCAGGTCTTTCGCGGCATTCGTTATTATCGCACTCTTGGAAATCGCTCTGGGGGCAATTTCCATAATCGCTTTGACCGGTAATGGGCCGGACAATATGAGGAATGCCGTCATAGCGATCGCTTCTATCACAGTTATTACCGTGCTATTCTCGATCCTTTTCGGAATATTTTCGGCAAGAAGAGCAGTCAGATCCATAAGTGGCCTGGAAACAGCCGGCCTGTCGGAATTCGGCTCGGAAGTAAATCACATGTTCAGGCAGCATGAGCTTGGGGACATCGACGTAAGGATTCCCGAGGATAAGTT
>DLFX01000215.1 GCA_002482405.1 Firmicutes bacterium UBA7709
ACGATATTAAACTACCCGGACAAGGTATGCACCGTAACCATTGGCGAGCGGATGGACAGCGAAATATTCCTCGACTGTGAATACGGCTATATCATGCTGAACAACGATTACTCCGTCACCGTTCATCAGGATGGCGGGGAGCCAATCACATACGATCCGCCGGTGGTCAGGGAATACCCCTGGGCTGCGCATACGAAAGAATATCTTCCGCCGGACCATATAGAAAATATCGTGACCTGCAACAGGACGTTCTATAACGCGTTCATGACAGGCCAACCGCCGGAAGACACCGGATACGAGAACCTGAAAACGATGCACATGGTATACAGCGCCTGCGCATCCATAGAAAGTCAAAGCGTCATAAAACTTAAATTTGACGAGCTGATTTAAGGCACATCACAGCTGGACAGAGAAGTATAACAATTATAGATGAACAGAATACTCACAGGCTTTCGCTTTAGGAGGATTGATTAACCTATGGAGAAGTTTAAACGAAAATCCAATCTATGGATCTTTTTATCGAAAAGAAGAGCTCTTGCGTTGCTGATGCTCATCGCAGCTTGCGTCATTTTGTTTTCCATATTGTATCCTGCAAACTTTGGGTCGCTGGATAATTATGCGTCCATACTTCTGAACATGTCGGGCGAGAGCCTGATTATCATCGCCATGGCGATGATACTGATGCTCGGGGAGATAGATCTCTCGCTGGGCGCTGTGATGGTGTTCGGAGGCGTGCTGTGCGGCAGGCTGATGATACAGTCCGGCGCTTCCATCATCGTATCCATTTTAATACCCATAGCTATCGCGCTCCTGCTCGGGCTGATAAACGGATTTATCAGCACAAAGCTTCGTATCGTATCCTTTATCACAACGCTGGCGACGAGCATGATTTACCTTGGAATCTCCATCATACTGTCGGGCACCGGGTGGACAAACTTCCCCGATCCCGTGTTCACATTCCTGGGTAAGGAGCAGTTTCTCGGGCTGCAGCTTCCGGTATACTACATGATCATATTTTTTGTCCTGTTTGGCTTTTTGCTGCACAAGACGCGCTATTTCCGGCAGCTGTACTACATTGGCGGCAATGCCAAATCCGCAGAGCTGTCGGGCATCAACGTGCACAGGACCAAAATCGTCATTTTTATGCTTGCATCCGCCCTGGCGTGTCTGCAGGGTATATTCTCCGCCATGCGGTTCAATTCCTCCCTGACCAACGTTGGGACAGGCGTGGAGCTGAGAGCTGTAACGGCCTGCGTTATCGGAGGGGTCAGCTTTACGGGCGGCTCCGGCACCATATCCGGCGCGGCGGCAGGCGGTTTGTTCATAGCGCTGCTCAAAAACATATTGACGATGGTGCAGCTGAGCCCGGATCTGCAGTTTACCATCACCGGCATCATACTGATTTTAGCCATTGTTGCAGATATATTCGTAGCCAAAAAAGCGGCGTGAACGGAGGAGAATAAATGGGAGAAACTGTTTTAAAGGTCAACAACATTGTCAAGAACTTCGCAGGCGTTCGGGCGCTTAAAGGGGTGGACTTTGACGTCATGGAAGGCGAAGTGCATGCGCTGTGCGGTGAAAACGGCGCNNCGACTCTCATGCATATTCTTTCAGGCGTGTATCCGCCGGACGGCGGCGAGATCTATTTCAATAATGAGAAAATAAAGCTTAACAACCAGAGACACGCACAGAAGCTGGGCATCGGCATCGTCTATCAGGAACGTTCTTTGGTAAACGGCATTAACGTGGCGGAAAACATATTCGCGGCACGCCAGCCGGTCAAATTTGCTTCCGTCATCGATTCAAAAAAGCTTTACAGCGACACGGAAAAGCTGCTAAGGGAGCTTGATATCGACATTGATCCAAGGGCGATGGTCAGCGAGCTTTCGCCTGCCATGAAACAGATGGTGGAGATCGCAAAAGCGCTGTCGCTCTCGCCTAAGATACTGATTCTGGATGAGCCCACCGCCACCATCACCAAGAGAGAGATAGAGCCGCTGTTTAAGCTTATCAAGACTTTGAAACAGAAGAAGATGGCCATCATCTATATCAGCCACNNGGAGATATTTGATATCGCGGACCGCGTGACCGTTTTCAAGGACGGCTGCAATGTGGCCACGGAGTGTACGCGCAATATCGATACGGCGTGGATAGTGAACAAAATGGTGGGGCGTGACCTTGAATTCACCCGGGTACCCAGCAATCCGGAGGACGAAAAGGTGCTGGAGTGCAGGAATCTGAATTCCAGGCTTATTAAGGATGTCAGCTTCTACTTGAGAAAAGGCGAGATACTGGCGTTCGCGGGCCTCGTGGGCGCAGGGCGTACGGAGATTATGCGGGCCATATTCGGTGCGGACAAGAAGCAAAGCGGCGAGATATATATCGAAGGTAAAAAGGTGAAGATCAAAACGCCCAAGGACGCGATCAAATACGGCATAGGCTACCTGCCTGAGGACAGGCGGGAGCAGGGGCTGTTTTTAGAAATGTCCGTTTCAAAAAATATCGTTTCCGCAAGCTGGCAGAAGATGTGCCGGTCGCTTCTCACCAATAAGAAGAAAAGCTGTCAGGCGGCCGACGATATGGTCGAAAAGCTGCGTATTGTGACCCCGAGCATAAAGCAAAAGGTGGNNATCCAGGCGGTCAACGCCGGCATCGTCTACCTCACCGAGGATCGCAAGGGACAGGGCCTGTTCCTTGACATGACGGTTCAGGAGAACATCAACCTGCAGGTCGTCGGCCGCGACGCCGGCAAGGGTGGCCTTCTCGATCTCAAGAAGGCCAAGGTCCGGGCCGTCGATGCCATCAAGGCGCTGTCGATCCGCGTCGCCGGCCCGATCGTTGAAGTCGGTTCTCTGTCGGGCGGCAACCAGCAGAAGACCATTATTGCCAAATGGCTTTTGGCCAGTCCCAAAATCATGATCGTCGATGAACCCACACGCGGCATTGACGTGGGCGCAAAGGCGGAGATATACAGCCTTCTGCGGCAGCTGGTCAGACAGGGCACCAGCATCATCGTGGTCTCCTCCGAGCTTCCCGAAGTGCTGGCCCTAAGCGACAGAATATACGTCATGCACAATAAAATGATACGCGCGGAGATAAACGGAGATGAGGCGACCGAAGAATACATAATGAAATACGCGTCCGGCTTAATGTGAGTGGAGGAACGGGATATGGTTTCAAGAGCGGAAAACAACAATAACAGTGCAAAATTATTCGATTTCGTTGCCCGGGAACGGTGGGTTATACCATTGGCGCTGATCGTGCTGTATTTCATAGCCTATACGATACTGTTCCCGAAGGTGTTTTTTACAAAGGAAAACTTNNCGCAGTCCTGATCGAGTTTTCCATACCGGCGATCGTTGTGATTGGCATGGCGATGCAGCTGATAGGGCATGAAATTGATCTCTCGGTCGGCTATAACGTGATGCTCACGAATGTGCTTGTGGGTGTGCTGATATACTACAAGCTCCCCATATGGCTCGCCATCGTGGTGACAATCGGCATAGCCTCCCTCTTTGGGTTTGTGGTGGGCCTGCTGGTATCCAGAGTGGGCGTCAATTCCTTTATCGCTACGCTGGGCCTGGGGCTCGTCTTCTACGGTTTGTCCCAGTTCATCTATACGGCGGCGGGCAAGGACATCAAGCTGCCGGAGGCGTTTTTGAAGATCGGCCAGGGAGAGCTTTTTGGCATACAATACCCGGTTTTCATAGCCATTGTGCTGATAGCGCTGTTCTCATTCCTGACATTGCGGACGAATTACTTTCAGAAGCTCTACTATGTCGGCATGAACAAAGATGCGGCACAGCTGTCCGGCATCAACGCGAAAAATATGAAAACGCTGGTATTCACGCTGACGGCATGCCTTTCTGCGTTCGCGGGCGTATTGCTGGCCGCGAGGATGGGCGGCGTTGTGCAAAGCGCCGGAAAGGGATGGGAGCTTAAAGTGATCACCGGGGCGGTCATCGGAGGCGTCAGCTTTACGGGCGGCGTCGGCACCATCCTGGGTGCCGCGCTGGGCTTGCTGTTCACCATATGCCTTGAGAATGCCATGCGTATCGTATATGCACCCACCAATATATATAACGTGATTCAGGGGACCGTGCTGCTGCTGGCCGTGATACTCGATTCCGTATTTGCAAGGCGGAAAATCGTAGGATGAAGTTTGCCATAATAATGGCAAGTAAAATAAAAAGGAGGAGCATAAATGAAAAAGAGACTGTTTTTAGTGGTTGCATTTGTTCTGCTGTTCTTCATGTTCGCTGCATGCGCTGCGCAGGATGCAGGATCTCCAAGCACAGGTGAAAGCGCCCCCGCGGCGGAGGCGAACACGGGCACAGATGACAACGCCCCTGCGGAGCAGGCGGACGTGAGCGATGAAGTGTATGTATGGGCCTGCCAGTACAACTCCCTTCCGCTGTTCGTCAACAACGACTACATCGGTATGGACCTGATCGCAAAGGAACTCGGCGTAACGGTCAAAAAGATCGGCCCGCAGCAGGTGGATCTGCCGGCGTTTATAGCGGCGATCGAGCAGGAAATCCCCCAGAAACCCACCGGAATGATGGTCGTAGGCTGGGACACCTCGTTAAAGACGGCGATCGACAAGGCGATTGACGCGGGCATCCCCACGATTACCGTTGACGCGCCGGTTTACGACAGCAAAGCGCTCTGCCATGTGGGTACG
>DLFX01000132.1:0-23527 GCA_002482405.1 Firmicutes bacterium UBA7709
ACAAAGCTCAGCTCTCCATCAAGCCTGTGATGTCGGTCAAAGCCAATATCGTCCATCTGAAAAAGGTGAAACCGGGATTTTCCGTAAGCTACGGAAGAAAATTTACCACTGAAAGGGAAAGCCTCATCGCGACTCTGGCCCTCGGCTATGCCGACGGTTACCCCAGATATCTCTCGGGGAAAGGCCGCGTCATCGTAAACGGAGTTTACGCTCCCGTCGTTGGAAACATCTGCATGGACCAGTGCATGGTGGATGTGACCGACGTGCCGGGGGTGAAGCTGGGCGACGAGGTCGTCATCATGGGAAGCCAGGGCGGACTGACGATCCTGGCGGACGAAATCGGTGAAAAGACCGGAACCATCAACTATGAAGTCGTCTGCGCCTTCGGGCAGAGACTGCCGAAGGTATATGTAAGATAATTTTTGCGCTTCGTGATTAAGTTACGGAAGGATTTTTTTCAGCGAATATAATAGAGATATAAAGCAGGAGAGTTCCTGTTTATCCAATCGGAAGATTCACTTGAATATTATAAAGGAGTTGAAAAAAATGAGCGCATTGACAATCACGAAAGAGAATTTTGAAAAGGAAGTTTTAAGCTCTGAAAAGCCGGTGTTGATCGACTTCTGGGCGTCCTGGTGCGGACCCTGCAAGATGGTNNCCATGCCAAGGTAGGAAAGATCAACGTAGACGACCAGCCGGAGCTTGCCGCGAAGTTCAGAGTCATGAGCATACCGACACTGGCGGTGTTTAAGGATGGCAAACTGGTGAAAACCCAGGTCGGATCAAAGCCCAAAGACGCCATATTATCCATGCTGAACGTGTAAACAAACATAATTCACCGACTCAATAGATTAACTAAACCATAATAATAGATAGACTATACAGTATTCTATGTATGCTCTGTCTATTATTTTTTACATGCTAAATATTAAACATGATTGGTATCTAAGTAATCTGTGTTCGTTTGTAAACACCATATTTCAGAATGTCCATATATTTACCGAAAATTTCTGCAAAGTAGTCGATGCTCTTCCACAGCCCTTCCTTCCCGGTCTTTGCAATATTCTTATTGATATACTCTTCAAAGATCAAGTGCCCGAGATGGTATGAAATCATATGCATCAAATCGACGACCAGCTGTATCTCAACTTCCTCGCGGAAATCCGCTTTGTTCAGATATTGCAGCACATAGTTATGAGCAAGGCTGTGCCGCGTCTCAACGTCTTCCCTGATCTCTTCGGGCGCTTTCAGAAAAGCCTCAAGCATGAACAAAACCTGCTCCGGCTTATCCCGCAGCAGCCTTTTATAAAATTCCCCAAGATCATCAAATACCTCAATGGTGACGATCGGTTTCCCGCCGAATTCTCTCAAGTATTCGTCCGTAAGCAGCTTTGAGAGATATTCCACAATATAAAGATATAAATTCTTCTTATTTTTAAAATAGAGGAACAGCACGCCTTTCGAAATTCCCAGTCTGCTCACGATAGTATTGGTCGAAGTATTCACATATCCGTTTAGAACAAATTCTTCGATACATACCTGCAGAATCTGCTGCCGCTTGCTCTCCGGCAATTTCTCAAAGGTTTCATACATCGGCGGCTTCCTTCCCTTCTTTTGATCTGGCGAATATATCCCCAGATCAATTATACCATTCATTTTTCCTCCTGCAATAAACTAAAATATGCAAAGTTTCCGGCGGTCCGTTATGAGCCGGACTTGATCCTCATTCCTTCCTCGATGCTGTTATCCGGAGCGGAGATCACCGGTTCTCCTTCTTCCAGCCCTTTCTTAATTTCAGCATAGGATTCATTGCGTATGCCCGTTTCTACCTTTCGGAGAACCGCTTTACCCCGCTTTACGACAAATACACAGCTTGCGCCCTGATAGTCAAATACGGCACCGGCAGGTACGATGACGGCGCTGCTTTTCGCTTCGGTCACCACCTTCACATCAACCTCGGAGCCCAGCTTCAATGATACCTGGGAATCAACGGGCCTGATTGTCACGGCGACCTTTTTCTGCTTGACGCCCAAAGAGGAGGTTTCATCTACCGCTGTGGGGGCGATCTTCACTACGGTTCCCTCAATCGCTTGCTTTTCATCCGTTCGGGCGGTAATTTCCGCTTTGCTTCCTATTTTTACGCCGTCGATATCGTCAGCCAGGATCTTGGATTCGATTTTAATATTGCCGCTGTTTCCGATGACAAAAGCTGCCGTTCCCGGTACGCCGTACGCGTTGACCTCGACGTTCTTTTCAAGGACCGTTCCGTCGATGGGGGACAGGACTTGCTGCCTGCCGAGAGAAAGGGAGCTGTTTTGCACGTTGAGCGCAGCCTGATCCACGGCCGCCTTATATCCTTCGCGGGCAGCCTCGGCGCTTTTCATCGCAGCTTCCTTCTGGGTAAGTTCCCATTGGCTGACCGCCCCTTCACCGGCGAGATACTTGGTGTTTTCATAATCCTTGAGAGCCGTCTGATAGGATTCTTCGCCGGTTTCATATCTGGCCCGGGCTTCGTTGAGGCTCTCGTTGGCATCCTTCAGCGAGATCTCAAGCTGATCCGAGTCCATGGTCAAAAGCAGATCCCCTTTTTTGACCTGCTGATTCTCTTCGGCGTCAATGCTCTTGATCAAACCGTTTCCTTCCAGATAAACGGTGGTTGAATCCTCGCATTTCACCTCTCCGATCTCTTCCACATATTTTTTGATCTCACCGCGCTCTGCCTTTGCAGTCTCAGCCTGAGTGCCCTGATTAGATAGAGACCAGCCCAGGCAGGCAACCAGAACAAGAAAGATACCGACGCCGAGAAACAGTTTTTTATTTGTCTTTCCATTTGCGATTTTTTTCATATTCATATTGATTTTCATAAACCCACCCTCCATTGTTATTCGGCACTTTTCAGCGATTCGACCATGTCGATCGCAGTTATTTTATTTCTGAGCAGAAAATTGGCCATCGCCGTGAAAGCCATGATCATCAATGCGGCGAAAAGGTAATTTGATGGCTTCAGTATCATCGGAAGCTGCATCGTGTCTGTGGTCTGCGTCTTTATCGCGAGTTCGGTAAGGTATCTGCCCAGCGGCATTCCCACCAGCAATCCAAAGGTACCGATAAAGAAATTTTCATTGAACACGATACTCTTAAGCTCCGCAGCGGTAAATCCGAGCACCGACAGCGTGGCGATTTCCCTTCTCCGTTCAAAAATGTTTATATTGGTGATATTGTAAATCACAGCGATGGCCAGGATACTGGCTCCGAACAGCATGAAGAAAATTACGGTATTCATCGACTTCATCTGTTTGCCGGTATTGGCGATCACCTCCGACTTTGACTGGATCGTACTGATCGTAAGAATATCATTCAATTGGTCCATTACTTCCTTTTCATGCCTGGGATCGTCCAGCTTGATATGGGCGGCGTTAGCCACGACGCCCTCATCCAGGAGATGATTGATATACTCCGCGCTGCAGATCGCATCCTGCCCGATAAACTGTGAAGTCACACCTTTTATAACTACCGTTTTTCTGTCCTTATCGCCGCTTTTCCCCGGGAAGTAGGAACGGAGAGTCGCCTGATCGCCAATGTGCAGCCCCATGGTTTCCATGACTCTCTCAGGCAGAAGGATCCCGTCGGGCGGCAGAACGGCCGGCTTCCCTTTCAGGTCGTATACGCCGTATAATTTGGCTTCTCTGTTGAGCGCAATAACCCCGATGTCCTTCTTCCTCCATCCGTTCACCAGCTCCATTCCCGTCTCCATCACCGGTTCAACCGATTGGACGTGGTCCAGGCTCCTGATGTAGCTGAGCTCATCGGCGTTCAGCATTTGAGTCAAATTGATTTTGAGATCGAATTTCTGAATCTCCTCAAACTGCACTTCCATCATGTTTGCCATGGAGCTTTTGAAACCGAACGCCATAAGCAGCAGCGCCATGGAAAATATGATCCCCACAGACGCCAGGGCGGACCGGCGCTTATACCGGAAAAGATTCCGCAGGATGATCTTCCAGCTGATTTTGATGTGTTCCCAAAGCGGGCGAAAGTTTTCGATCATCGTCCGTTTCCCGGAAGCGGGAGCCTTCGGCCGCATGGATTCCGCCGGAACCCTGCGAAGCTCCTTACGGCAGGCGTTATATCCGGCAAATACGCAGAAAAATAATGCGATCAGCGACGCGGGGATCACAATTTCCAGATGCGCGGACGAATTCTCCGTCGGAAGATTATAAAAGGTATTGAATACGCTGAGCAGCCCTTTTCCGATGAAAAACAACCCTGTCAAAGAACCCAGAACGCTTCCCAGAACCCCCACCAGCAGCGGGTAGGTCTGATAATGCAGCATGATATCCCAGTCGCTGTAGCCCAGCGCTTTCAGGACCCCCATCAACGTCCTCTGGTTTTCGATCATCCGTGTCATGGTGATGTAGATGATGACGGCAGATGCGACAAAGAAAAGCATCGGAAAAATAGCCGCCATAGATCTCAGCCCCGTTTCATCCGAATGAAACATGTTATAGCTGGTCTGGTCTTTTCTTTCCGTCGTATTGATCAGACCGTACTGATCCAGGATCGTTTCCATTTCCCGTTTCACTTTTTTGATATCTCCGTCTTTATCAAGAAGCACGCTGATATCGTTGACCGACCCTCTGAAATCCAGAATCGTCTGGAGATAGGATTTTTTCACGTAGACCACGCCAAATTTTTCATGATCGGGGATAAGCTCCGTGGCATCCCGGATCTCATATGTATATTCGGGGCTCTTGGCTGTGCCGATAACGGAAAGCTTTACTCTCTCCCCGTTGATGATCGGCTCTATCGTCTGTCCGATCACCATGTGATTGGCCTTGAAAAAATCCTCGGATACGATGCATTGATTGCCCGCATCGGAAGAAAAGTAGCTCCCCGATTTCATCATGATGTCGTTGACTGTCGCTCTTTTTTGATCAGGAAGAGAGATCAGGCGGATCATCGCATTCCGGTCCTTCATGAAGATCCTGACGTCCTGCACGACCCTGCCTTCCGCCATCTTTACCCCCGGAACCTCCTCGATTTGTCCGACCGTCGCTTCGGGAGCCCGGTATACGGAACTCCATAAATCAGCCAGTCTGTAGTCCGCAAAATACTTCTGTCCCGATACGGAGAACGCATCCAGGGCGGAGTATAAGCCCGTATAGAACATTACCCCTATCATAACCACTGCGAGGACCGATACGAACTGACCCTTGGATTCTTTCAGATCCCGCAGGAATTTCTTCATAAAAATCAGCATTACCATTCAATCCTTTCGATGGGTATGGGATTCTCGTTGATTTCAACCGACTCCACTCTGCCGTTTTTGATCCGGACTATTTTATCCGCCATCTGCGCGATGGGGCTGTTGTGTGTAATGATCATGGCTGTTTTGCGATAATCGCGGTTCACATCGCGAAGCAGCTTCAGGATGGACTTTCCCGTAACATAGTCCAGCGCCCCCGTCGGTTCGTCGCATAACAGCAGCGTCGGATTTTTGGCCACTGCCCTGGCGATGGAGACCCGCTGCTGCTCCCCGCCGGAAAGCTGAGCCGGGAAATTGCTCATGCGCTCCGCGAGCCCCACATTTTCCAGAATCATAGCGGCATCCAGGGGATCGTCGCAGATCTGGGCAGCGATTTCCACATTTTCCTTTGCTGTAAGATTGGGCATCAGGTTATAGAATTGAAAGACAAAGCCCACATGCTTTCTGCGATACAATGTCAGCTCGCCTTTACCGAACTTTGTGATATCCTTACCGCTGACCATAACCTCGCCGGAGGTGGCGCTGTCCATCCCGCCCAAGATATTCAGTACGGTGCTTTTTCCCGCGCCGCTGGGCCCGAGAACAACCACAAGCTCTCCCTGACCCACCTCAAAAGAGATCCCGTCCGCCGCCCGAATTTTGATTTCTCCCATGTTATATTCTTTTACCACGTCGGTAAGTCTGATAATCGGTTCCATTTCGTGTCCCTCCCTTTGCGCTGACCGTTCCGCCAAATCGGATTTTGCAAGCATGTTAGTCACGACTAACTTCTTCATGGTCATTATATGGCGAATTTTTTGCATTGTCAATGACCACATGGTCATTTTTTTGAAAAAATTTTTTAAAAAAGAGGCAAGTCTTATATTTTAAGGCTTACCTTTTTGCTGGTTTAGATAACGGAGAGAGCCGGTGTTTTTATTTACAGACAAAGCCCTGGCCCCGCCGGTTAACCGGCGGGGCCAGGGCTTTTATCATGAAAGCAAGGGATATTTTCTTATTCCAGCGCCAGAGCCCGCATAGGGCAATATCGCGTGCACTTCCCGCATTTGATGCACTTTTCCATATCGATGTCGGGCGCCGAGTGTCCTCTCTGGGTCAAAGCTCCCACAGGACATACCCGCACCGACGGGCAGGGATGGTTTTGCGGACATCGGTTCGTTTTTACTTTCAGCACCATGTTCTCTTTATCTATCGTTTCGTTGCCTCCATTTTTCAGCAGATCAAAAATGCTCATCTTCTTCAACCTTTCTTTCTATTTTCGACTGTTCCAAATCGACATGTTCAGCCAGCCTCAATTTATTGGCTTGTTATTTAGTTTATTATAGAGAGAGAAAAAAAGAGATTCTGTGACCTGGTCACAAAATCTCAAAACATGGACTCTCAATCACTCTTTTTGATTTCTGGGAATCAGCCCGATCAGGCAGCAGATTCCGAATACCAATAAATTTACGACGACGATGCTGGCTCCCGCCGGAGTATCGAAGACATAAGAGGATGTAATTCCCCAGAAAAAGCAAATCACCGATATCAGGGCCGAAGCGGCGATGACGCCGCGAAAGCTGCGGAAAATCCGCATGGACGACAGCGCAGGGAATATGATCAGGCTGGAAATGAGCAGCGATCCCATGATGCGCATGCCCACCACGATGGTAACCGCGGTAAGAAGCGCGATCAGCATGTTATAGACCCCTGCTTTCGTTCCTGTGGCCCGGGCAAAATTTTCATCAAAGGTCACCGCGAAGATCCTGTGATAAAAGAAGATGAATAACAGGAGCACGGTGAAGGATAAAACGAGGCTGAGGACGACGTCTCCCCTGCTCATGGCCAGGATGCTTCCAAAGAGAAAATTGTAGACGTCCGCGTTCATTCCGGAGGTCATGGAGGTTATGATGACGCCGATGGCGATGGAGCTGCTGGAAATCAGCGCAATGGCGGCATCCCCTCTGATTTTGCTGTTTTCACTGATCCTAAGAAGGAGAAAAGCCGCCGCTACGACTACCGGAATCGACACCTCAAGGGGCGCCAGGTTCATGGCCATCGCCACGGACAGCGCGCCAAAGCCCACGTGAGAGAGTCCGTCCCCGATCATGGAATACCGCTTTAACACGAGGCTGACGCCGAGAAGAGCGGAACACAGCGCAACGAGCATACCCACCGTCATGGCGCGCAGGAGGAAGGAATAGGAAAAGAGCTCTCTGATCAAATCAAGCACGGTCCTCACCCCCTTCTGCACCGCTGCGGCCTTTCATATCCCCGCCGCCTTCCTGAACTGCCCGGCAGTCCTGGCCCAGGAACCGTTTTCCCGCTTCACTTCTCAGGTAATCCTCCGTGGATCCGAAGAATTCCGCGGAATCACCGATATGCAGGATCTTGTTGGCATTGTCCACGGCGGCTCTGACATCGTGGGAAATCATGATGACGGTGACGCCTCTGTCGTTCAGATCTCCGATAATCCGGTAAAGCTCTCCCGTCACGATGGGATCCAGCCCGGTGGCCGGTTCGTCCAAAAGGATCACTTTTTCCGCGGCGCACAGCGCCCTCGCCAGCAGAACCCGCTGCTGCTGCCCCCCTGACAGGGATTTATAGGATTTGTATCTCAGATTTTTTATCCCCAGTATCTCCAAATTCTGCAAGGCTCTATTCTTTTCCTGTCCCGAATAAAACGGCTTCATTCCAATCCTGTTCAGGCAGCCTGAAAGGGCCACCTCGAAAACCGATGCGGGAAAGTCCTTCTGGATCACCGTCTGCTGCGGCAGATAGCCGATCTGATCGGCTTTGACCCCTTCTCCAAATTGGATCGTTCCGCTTTTCAGCGGCATCAGGCCTAAAATTCCCTTCATCAGGGTCGTCTTTCCGGAACCGTTTTCTCCGACGATACAAAGGTAATCGCCCGCTTCCACATCAAAGCTGACTTCATCTAAAACAAGCTTTTTTTCATAGCTCATGGATATTTTCCGAGCGCTGATCTGTGACATTTAGTTCAGGCCCTCCTTCAGGTTTTCCGCATTCTGTTCCATCAGCGACAAATAAGTCGCGCCGTTCTCAAATTCCTCTTTCGTTACGTTATGACAGGAATGGAACAGCAACAGCTTGGCTCCCGTTTCGGCGCTTATGGACCTCGCCACCTTGGGGTCCTCTATTTCCGCATAATAGACCACCGGTATCTTATCACTCTTTACCTTTTGGATGAGCCCCACAACGGCCTTGGCGCTGGGTTCCGTCTCCTCAGAGCAGGAATCAAAGGCCGATTCGTATTCGAGGCCGTAGCGCGTCACGAAGTAATAGAGGGCGAACCGGCTCCCGAATATGATCTCATTTCGCTTGCCGCTGCTGACGATGGATTTGAACTTCGCGTCCAGATCGTCCAGCTTCTTGCTGTAATCTGCGGCATTTTCTTTATAATACCCCGCATTAGAGGGGTCTGCGCTGCACAGAGCGTCAAGAATATTGGCGGCCATCTGTTTCGCCGCCAGAGGGTCCGTCCAGATATGGGGATCACCGTTTACGAGTTCGATCCCTTGAGACGCGTCCAGAACGAAACTGTGTGAGCCGTTATCCTTCATGCTGTCTATGATCTTCTGCGCCCAGGCTTCCATGTGCTTTCCGGTATAAATAAACAGATCGGAACCGTTTATTTCGATGATGTCCGACGGAGTCGGCTCATAGGAATGGCTTTCCATCCCCGGTGGGAGCAAAAGCGTCACTTCGGCTTTATCGCCTGCGATCTGCCTTGCAAAATCATATTGGGGGAACAGGGTCGCGACGATTTTGAGCTTGCCGCTGGCCGCATCATCTTTGAGCTTGCCGCCGCCCGAGTCATTTTGAGCCGGATTATCCGCCGTGGAATCCGCCGCACAGCCTGCCAGAAGGGACACAGCGAGTACCGCCGCCAGGATCAATGTCAAAGCTTTCTTCATTTTTCACCTCCGGGGCTCCCGCTCTCCGAACCTTTTCCGCAGGCTTTTCCCGCGCAGTCACCGCACCGGCCGTAAAGGACGGTCTTAGAATTGTCTACCTGAAAACCGTGATGTTCCCTGATATGGGAATCCATTTCCGCCAGATACCCACAATCCAGATGGAACAACTGTCCGCAGTCGACACATTTCAGATGGAAATGCTCTTCGCATGCGCCGTTTTCATCCATATACTGGTAGCACGCGCTCTTTCCGCCCTCTAAAAAATACTTTCGGACGGTCCCCTGGGATACCAGCTTGTCCAGATAGCGGTATATGGTGGTTTTACCCACATGTGGTTTGCCCTCGCTCAAGGCGCTCAGGATCTCATCGGCAGTAATATGACGGTCCTTATTTTTAATCAGGCAATCCATGATCTGATCCTTCTGCTTTGTTCTATAGGAAGTCGAAGCATTCATCTCTTTTCCCCCTTCAACTATGTAAACCGCCTTATTGATCGATTTGAAAAGTTCAATATAAAACTGGGTTTCATTTTCATATTATAGACCGCTTTTATCCTGTTTTCAAATAGAAAAATAATTTATAATCATTTTTATCCTTTTGCCACATTTTCTACACAAAAACAACACATACAAGCCCTAGAATATAGTTGTAGCAAGGAGCACTCACCGAGAGCACACTATCCTTCTTTTAATAGATACACACACTTGTCCGAGAGCCAATCGGAGTCAAGGCGCCCGCTTATCAAAGCAGGAACCCTGGTTCTGATTGGCTCTCGGATTTTCAGCAGCCTTGGTTATACCCTGCTAACGGCTAATCCGGAAAAATTTTATTGACAAAAAGCCGTTAAGGAGAGTAAACTGTAATTGTAAGTTAGTACAAACTAACTAATATTTCTTACATGCAGGTTAAAAAGCCCAAATCGGGGAATAAAAAATACAGTGAAATAAAACGTCAAAAGAATTAAACTAAGTAAAACGCCGAAAGGAGGATCCTATATGAATTATGCAGATGTCTTGATCGTAGGCCTGGTAGTTTTGGCGCTGATCCTGGCAGTCAGAGGGATCGTCAGGCAGAAAAAGCGCGGAGGGTGCGCCGGCTGCGACGGATGCTCCGCATGCTCCAGCGCAGCTAATTGCAAAGCATATGAGGCTTTCGAGGCGGAAGCTCGCAAAAAGCTTCAGAATAATAAGGATGAATGAGTACAAGTAAACTCCTGAATCATACATTAGACAAGTGAAAAGAACCGAAGGGGATCACATTCCCTTCGGTTCTTTTTCGGCTTGGGGTTCATCAGCACCGTATGGAATACCTCTCTACGGCTTCAACCCCTGCAGATGCCTTTCGCATCTATTGTTGTTCTTCTTCTATTATGCCGAAATACCTTCCCAGCCAGTATGGCAGCGTGAATACGGTGCCACTGTCCATTGAGCCTGACTTATATTCGTAGCCGGCTTTTTTGCTGTAGCCCTCACTTACCTCGAAAGGATTTGTATTGTCTTTATGAACGAGGGTTTCGTCCAGGGGCAGCGCGTAGTTCGTCTGAGCCGCGTCATCCCTGTCGCCTGGCTCTATATAGAACACATCCTGGCGCTCGTTTTGTGCGTCAAATTTGACCCTGTACTGCGGCATACGGTAGAGATACCTGACTGCGGACTGCAGATCCACAGTTTTATCTGTAGGATGAGCGATCTGATAGAGGAAGGTGTAAAACGGATTTTCCTCGCGCACCTCATTGGAATACCACTGATCATAGGCGCTCACGATCTGAGCAAGCCTTTCCGGGTCCTTTTCCTGCAGGATGAGCTCATACACCGGGAACCAGCCCAGCTCCTCATCAGAATAATTTATATACTGGGTCCAGTCATTGTGCAGGGTTGCGTTGGTATTGGAGTCGTCTTCCATATCTCCGTCGTATGCATCCGTGCTTGCCACGTTGTTATTGTTGATGTCATACGCATTTGTGGCCTGGCGCACGACTCTTCGGTCGATATAGTCCAGTGCCATATCGATATATCCCTTGCCGTTGACAAAGGGCTCTTCCACGCTGTAGCCCTCCGAATCGTATGTGAGGTCGTATGCGGCGCTGAAAAGCGCCTGATCCTGGGGATAGTCCTCCGCGGTGACACTCATGGCGGTCTTGAGGGCGCTCATGACTTCGAGAGCGTTCAGCGGACCGTCCTCATAGCCGTATGAGAGCGCGTCATCTCCGTTTTCATCAACACCGACGTTTTCTTTCCATAAAGGCTGTTCCTTCATGACAGCCAGGCTGTCGTTGAAGTATTTTGCCAGCCATCTGGACCACTGGGTCGACTTGCCTGTGGCATCCTCAATATAGTAGTGGTCGTCGTTCAATATCAGCTTGGTCATCCTGTCGGTGGCTTCCGCAATCAGCGGCTTAAGCTCCTGAAGCTCGGATGTGCTGTCATCGCAGAGGTAGGTATAAGCGGTGAAGAACAGCGCATAGTGTCCATCCACCTCGTCCGAANNTCTGGCTCTGGTCTATATGCCCGTCCGAACCTATGGCGCTTGCGGGAAACAGGTCATTGAATATCGTAGGTATCTTCTCGTAGATCGGAACGGTCAGCTGGAAAACCGGGCGGTTTGAGTCAGAGGTGCTTGTATCGCTTGTCCCATTTTTCTGATTGCTATTACTCGTAATGACAGGCATCACGAAGTGTGTATCATTGCGCACCGTATAAACATCGGTCCCCAGTTTTTCACCGGCCGTCCGGGAGTCGTTCAACGCCGCAATGGCGTCATTGCTTAGCTGGACCCCGTTATAGCTCATGGGATCGTTCGGGTCGCTGCCTGGGAAAAGCTTAGAACCCCATTTTGTCTGGGCATCCTTCGTAATGCGGACGATGGAATATCCTATAGGCGTCTTTCCTGGAAGCTGCATGTCAGGTATAATACCGTTGGGATTCGTTTCGCCGGGCACCTCGTGAAACCATAGGCCGTTGGTGTTCTGGAAGCCATAATCGGTACCGTCCGTCGTCTGAGCTCCGTCCTCGCTTGTCAGCATATAGGATCTGCATGGAAACCCGTTGCCTCGCCCCGATATGTAGTCCAGCAAGAGTACCGCCTTGGTTGACCTGACGGCGGCGTCCCTCGCCTTTTCTATCTCCGCCTTCTGGCTTGCAGTGGGATTCGCACCGTAATCATCCCGCAGCGTCCTGTAATGGAATATTTCACCTATGGCGTTCATCGCAGTCCAAAGTCCGTCATTGTCAGTGGTCGCGGGGTATCCCACGAAGGAACCGGTGTCTGAGCTGTAATCCGCATATGATTTAGCGGAATCGCTGAATGTAAAGGCTGACTCCGCAACCATACCTCGCCGGTCATTGACGGAGGATACGATATCTTCATATACCTTTGCCTTTTCCTGCATCGTTTTCACCGGCATGGAAATGTGAGTAACTCCGCTTTCGGTTTTAACCCATACTCCGCCCGCACCGTCGCCGGCGACCCCCGTGACGTAATCATCCCCTCCGTAGAGGTAACGCGGTCCGGCGAAATACTGTACGATATCCCTGGAATCAGCCTCCTTGAAATTTACGCGCTGAAGGCCGTTCTCAGTCCCGATCCAATATGTTCCGTCTCCATCCTTTACCGCGCAGGTCACATCTCCAGTGGCTTCCCCGGGCAGAAAGTCAAGAGCGGAGGCTTCGGTTGTCCATTCAATATCATTGGGAATGCTGGCATCCCCTGTCTTGTAATACGCCATTTCCTTGGTCCCGACCGCCTGAAGCTGCACGGCTGTATAGGTGGCTCCCTGTGGTTTGCCGCTCGCTGCAAAAGCCGGGGAAGGCGCTGTCAGTACGATCGCCGCAGTCAGTACTGCCGTGAGCAGTCTGAAGCTTTTATGATGTTTAAACACTTTCAATCCTCCCTTGTTATCGTTTGATGTGGGATACCCCTGTTTCCGTTATTGCATACACTCCGGTACCGCCGTCGGAAATCAGAAGAAGCACTTTGTCGTCATTGAGATCTTTGCTTGCCAGATTGTAGTCCGTTTTGGAACTGTCAGCCAGCTTTATCTTTGTAACGCCCGTATCCGTACCGATCCAGAGATTGCTCCTGCCGCTGTCGAGGACCGAGGTGTTGACCTCTCTCAGCGCCGGGAAAAGCGACGGGTGTACGGTGAAGTCCTTGTTTACAAAGGTTATGGCATTGGTAAAATCAGGAACATAGGTATCTGTGTTAGCGATACCCGGCGTATAGGTAGGATCCTGCAGGAACGTGATATATTGCTTTACAAGGCTCTCCGCACCTGTATCGGCGAAGGTATTCAAAACGTCGTCATAGGTATAAAGATCTGTCTCATATGATTCCGGCGATGTATGCCCGCCGTGGTTGCTATGACCGCCGCTCCCTGCCGTTTCAGCCGGCGTCTGTTCGCCGGGGTTCTTCGTAACGGTCTTTCCCGCTATAATGGCGCTGTCGGCGTTCAAGATCACTTTAGCAGGCGACGGTTCGATATTTACACCATTTGCGTTGATCGTCGCACTTGCGATGGAGCCTTGTCCTGTCACGTTCACCTTTGCTCCCGCGATGAGATTCTGCAAACTGGAACCCGCATCGAGGTTTACGACGCTTCCGGCGGCTCCGCTGCCGACAGAGAGAGTGTTTATCCTGCTGCCTTCAACGCTGACGGAGCTTTTACCGATAACAAATACCGTACCTGTGATATTGGAATTTCTAAGGGTGACGCTTCCTTGCCCCGCTCCGCAGGTTATGTATAAATCACCGGATATGTTCAGATTGGAAAGCGTCACTCCCGAGGTGTTCACGATCACGTTTCTGCCGTTGATATCAGAATATGTGCCAGGCGCCGCAATCAACTGCCCCATAATGTTGTTGATCATTTTTATGACCTCGGCGCGTGTCGCGTTTTTCTTGGGCATAAACGCTCCGCTCTCATCTCCGGAGATATAGCCCGCATCCCTCATGGCGTAGGCCGCCTGTCTGGCCCATGAAGACAGCTGTCCGTCGTCCGGAAACGCGCCGCCTGAGGTTTTCGCTTCATTCACATAAAAGGCACGGCTCAATATGGATGCCGCTTCTTCTCTCGTGATTGGCGCCAACGGAGCCATTTTTCCGCTTCCGATTCCGCTGGTTATCCCGGCTGCATAGGCTTTTGAGATATCAGCCGCATACCATGCATCTCCTGGAACGTCGGTGAAAACCGCATTGCTCAGCTCCGTGAAATTGAATACCCTGTTTACAAAAGCCATAAATTCAGCTCTTGTAAGGTTGTCATTGGGATGAATAAGGCCGCTCTGATCACCTTTCAAAAGTCCCAAATCCCTCCACGTCTGGATTTCATTTGCCGCCCAGGACGGAATGGTTTCCGTGGAAGCTGCAAAGGCCGGCTCCACCTGCACAAGTGGGAGGGCCATCGTTATCGCTGTCAAAATGATGAGCTTGAGCAGCCTTGGCCTGAGTTTGTGATACATCTTTTTTTCCTCCTGTTACTATAAATTTATGGTGATGGACACGACATCCAGCCGTGTCTGTTTCCAACTTGTTGCCTAAGCTGTTAGAATGAAAGAGCAATGGGTCTGACGGAATCCTCCAAGGACTACACACGTCCGTATTAAAGTCAGTCAGCCATCCTTTCATTCGCAGCGTTCGATTTATGCAGGTAGAACTGCCAGCCTTCCGGTGCGTTCGTGTCATCAAACAGATAGAATCGGCAATGGGAAAACGGTGGCTCGCCAATTGCGAAATCTATGATCAAGGAGAAAACTTATGAACGCAGCAGGAATCGATGTATCCAAGGGAAAGAGCATGATTGCCGTCGCCCGCCCCTTTGGAGAAGTAGCAGTCAAACCCTACGAAGTACGCCATACCGCCAGCGAACTCAGGAAGCTGGCACGCACCCTGAAAAGCCTGGACGGTGAGACGCGGGTCATTCTCGAGCACACCGGTCGGTATTATGAACCCGTCGCGCAGATGCTCCATGATGCCGGAATCTTTGTCAGTGCGGTCAATCCGCTTCTGATTAAGGAGTACGGCAACAATTCTCTCCGCAGGGTTAAGACCGATAAGGCGGACTCCCTGAAAATTGCCCGTTACGGTCTTGACAATTGGGCTGAATTGAGAGAACATACTCCCATGGACACCATTCGCTATCAGTTAAAAAACCTGAACCGGCAGTACAGTCTATATACCAGGAACAAGACGGCCCTGAAAAACAATCTCATTGCCCTTCTGGACCAGACCTATCCCGGTGTGAATGCTCTCTTTGACAGCCCTGTCCGTGAGGACGGCAGCCAGAAGTGGGTGGACTTTGCCGCGTCTTTCTGGCATGTGGACTGTGTAAGAAACCGAACCGAAACGGCCTTTGCCGAGCGTTACCGCAAGTGGTGTAAACGCCACGGGTACAATTTCCGCACGGTCAAAGCCTCCGGAATCCATTCAGAATCCAAAGAGCTGATTGCTATGCTTCCGAAAGATCAGACTGCACGCTTACTGGTTCAGGAGGCCATTGCTCAGCTCAATTCCGTTTCCAGAACCGTTGAAGTCTTGCGCTCTGAGATGCACCGTCTTGCAGAGCAGCTGCCTGAGTACCCTGTCGTGATGAAGCTGTACGGCGTCGGCGGATCCATCGGTCCCCAGCTCATGGCCGAGATCGGTGATGTACGCCGTTTCGCCCACAAAGGCGCACTTACCGCGTTTGCCGGTGTCGATCCAATGCCGAACCAGTCCGGTGACCACGAGGCAAAGAGCACTTCCTCTTCCAAACGAGGTTCGCCCGATTTAAGAAAAACACTCTTTATTCTCATGACCATACTCCTTCAGAAAGCGCCCCCTGACGATCCTGTCTTTCAGTTCCTTGATAAGAAACGCTCTGAGGGCAAACCGTATTACGTCTACATGACTGCGGGCTGCAACAAATTTCTTCGCATCTACTATGGACGTGTCCGGGAGTATCTGAATTTCCTGGATTCGGCAGAATAGCTTTCTGATATCTGTCTCTGAAGCTGGCGTAACATCTCAAATACGGCGGCTTATTTGTGGTGCTCTTTTTTCTGCCTGCATATTTTTTCTGAATTTCTTATTTTTCTATTGACTTTTTATTTGCAGGCTTTAATCTATTGAATTTGGGTTTGACACACTATACTCCGCAATATTGCGCAAATAATTTTTTATTCCATTCATCACCTTCTTCAATGTTTGAACTCTTAAATACAGGGGGAACCCTGTCATTTTCGCGGTATTTTTCAGCCAGCAGGATCGAGATGGCCTGGGCGACAAAAGCTCCTATGATCGTGGAGGTGGCCCCCATGGGGGTCTCCAGTCCCGGCACCGAAAACGCCGCGTCGCCTGGAGCTGTGCAGCTGTCGATCACGATATCTGCGTACTCATGGAGATATTTTCCGCTGCTGTGCCTGGATTTTTCTCCGCTGGGACGGTGCGGACTCGTAAATGCTATCACCTTTGTTCCCGATTCCCTGGCGAGCCTGGCAAGCTCGACAGTCATGCCGTTTCTCCCTGAATTTGAGGCTATGATCAAAACGTCTTCCGGACTGATTTTATAAAGCCTCATAATCACTCCGGCGTACTGTTCTATCCGCTCGACCTCGGTGCTTTTCAGCGGATGCTCGTGGAGCAGAAATTCGCTTGGCAGGATGGGAGTCATCTGGGCAAAGCCGCCTGCTCTCGTGTAAAACTCCTCGGCAAACATATGGGAATGCCCCGTTCCCGTAACAAGGAATCTGCCTCCGTTTTGCAGCGCCGCGAAGATCAAGTCCACGGCGCTCTCCAGATTGGCGGACTGGGTTTTGTATACCTCTTCAATATTTCTGACCACATGCTCGTAATATCTGTCCAACATATTCTCACCCCGCTTTATTTAAAATTACCATCCGTATTTTTCAGTATCCCATCTCTTGACTACCTGCTCCTGTCTGACGTAGACGAGACTGTGCTCCTCCACATCCTTGTCCAGCACGACTCCGGCTCCTATGACGCTATATGCGCCCACCTTGCAGCCGGGCATAAGGATGGCGTTTACTCCGGTGCGGCAATAATCCCCAAGATAGACGGCATTTGCAAAGCTTTGAGGCACCTCTTTCCTGCCTTTCACGCTGTGGGTTGTCTCCCCGTCATCGAAGCGCAGCGTACCGCACACCGTCGCAGCTCCTATGTCGGTATAACTTCCGATCGCGCCGTAAAACTCACCATAGTGGGATAGATAAGACTTATTCATAATCATGCCGCCCAGAAACTCCGCTCCGTGGTCTACGATACAGTTTGAACCGATATATGCGCCCCCTGATATCTTGCAGTAATTCATTATCCTTGTGCTGTCGCCGATGATTGCCGGACCTTCGATGATGGCGCCGTTATCGATCAGAGTGTTGTCACCGGCGATGAGGTTTCCTTTGATGACCACACGGGCGCCTATGTATGAATTCCTTCCGAGCCTGACAAATCCCCTGACATCCGCCTGATCCGATATTCCCGCGCCCTCCGCGAGCTCGTTTTGAGTCAGCTCGCCGCACCGCAGTCCGCACATGTGCTCGTTGGCATCCAGCATGTGCCACGGCTTGTCGATATCAAAGAAATGCCCCGCGCATTCCAGGGCGCAGATCCGGTTATCCCCCATATATTTCAAAAGACCGGCTTCCAGATATCTTTCTCTTGGAACTGCCACACCTACCTTTACATCGGGAAAATAGTCCGGAGTTTTCCGGATACAGTCGAGCGCCCCGTCATCCAGCACGAAGCCGGCAAATCTGTGAGTGATCACATCTCCTCTGTAGTGTGCCCCTATGGTCACAACGTGTCCGCCGTCGATTGAAGCCCCGATCCAGTTGCGGGAAGTCTCCGGAAGCTTTTGCAGGAGGACCGTCACCGGTCCGGCTCCATACAGCGCTTCCATATCTGTTCTTGAAACGATGGTATCTCCGTAAAGCACCATAAAATCCTTCGCCGCCGAAAGCATCCGGGCCCCGCTCACAAGGCTGTCGGAGGTTCCCAGGCTGTCGTCAGTCTCTGCGAATTTGATGAAGGACAGTCCGGCGAGGCTTTCCCTTATCCCTCTGGCGCTCCCCTTGTCGGTGACAACCACGGCCTCCTCACAGCCCAGCTCAGATAAAACTTCGGCATTGTACCGTATGAGCGGCTTTCCGGCTATCTCCAAGGTTGCCTTTGAGCGTACCGTACTATATGGAAACAGCTTGCTCCCTTTGCCTGCCGCAAGTATAACGACTCTCTTTTTCAATTTATCGCCTCCCCGTTTACCGCTCCTCCGCAACGACCTGGAAATACAAGGCATTGCCGAAATCGGTATCTCTTATCAGCTTTTTTGTGATATCCACGGCCAATGTGCTGTCGGGGCCCGTTACCTCAAATTCCAGCCGCATGCCGTTTTTTGAAATGAATTTATATTCCACGTCCGCATCTTTATAACCATCCAGTGTTCCGACGATCCTGTCCCCCATCAAAGGAGAATTGATTATTACCTTAATTGGAACCGCCTCCTTTTCATAACAAGCCTATAATTCCACGAGCTTGAACCTGTTTTTTCCGTATTTTATGCACTCAAGAAGCCTGACTCCGAAAGGATGGACAAAACCGATCACATTGGCTTCCGCGGAGCTTCCCATGTCCTGCAGCGCAATCTGAAGCTCACCCATATAATGAGAGCTGTCGCTGTTGTTGAGCGATATCGCGTATCTGTTCCGGGGAGCGCAGTAGCACGGAGAGACATGCAGGCCCCTTGAGCCGGTGGCCCGTATGAGCTGCTCAGGTTGATCGACCCGCGAGATAAATTCCATAGAAAGAAGTCTGCGCTTGACCTCATCCTCTATATATCTGTGAAAAACAACGGGTATCTCGACATATTCTTCGCGCGCACACCTTGACATGTCTTCAAGCTCCTCGCCGCTTGCCATGCCATCGCCTGTGAGCACATAGTCAAATCCTTCGGCAAACAGCTCCGCCATTGCAATATGCGGTGGTATGTATCTGTGCGCTTCCACGGTGCAGACCCTNNCCCCGTGCCCGGTTTTATGAAGCACCTTCTCTGCGACCTGGGATGCCACAAATCCGCCGACTTTGACGCCGTGAGCCTTGAAAATGCCATTTAGGTTTTTCAAATACTCAAGAGAAAGGCCTGTCCCTGGCAGAGGGAAAAAGTTATGGCACATTGTTACATTGTCGATGCTTCCACAGGTTTTGATCTCCTTCAGGAGCAGTTCCATATCCCGGTAGGCCCGGCCTCCTTCATTGGCTGTAAACGATGAGAGGGATCCGTTGATCTCTATTGAAATGCCGAAGCGGTTGCCTGTGAGAAGAACCATCTGTTCCTTTGTGAACCCGCTGTCGATACGGATTCTGGTTATCCCCATGTCGGCTAGCGGCTTGAGATCGTTCTGGCTGCACCCGAGCTCCTTAAAAGTTTCGGCGTTTATATCTGCGGAAGCCTCCAGACCAAGCTCCCGGCAGATGGAGAGCACTTCGCCCCAGGTTCTCCGGTCCGGCTTTATGGAATTTTCAAATCCGAGATCATTCAGGATCAACGACATGAAAACTCTTCTAAAGCTCAGCTCCTTTGCCCTTTCCAAATACTTCCGGATCGATTCAATCGGATAAAAATCCGGATAGACGCTTACACCGATATCCTTCATCGCTCAACTCAGCCCCTTTTTTTCACGTAATCGAGATAAGGGCTGTGAGCGGTGAGAAATTCGTCGAGTATGGCTTTGGCGTCTGCGTATTCGTGAACGAGAGGGTTGGCGCAGAGCGCCATCAAAGCCTTGTGGTACTCCCCGCTTACCGCGGCCTCAATGGTCAGCTGCTCATATGCCTTTACGGCGTTGATAAGCCCCGCGATACGGATGTCAGCCTTTCCTATGTTGATCGGCTTCGCACCGCTTTTTCCTACGAGGCAGTTTGCCTCTATTACGGCGTCATAAGGCACATTGGCAATCGTACCTTCGTTCAGCACGTTTACGGTATGCACCTCGTTTTTATTGTTGTAGATGGCGCTTATCAGCGAAATCGCGGCCTCAGAATAATATGCTCCGCCCCGTTCCTCAAGCTTTTTGGGCTTCTCGGCAAGATTCTCGTCGGCATACATCGAAAACAGCTCCTTTTCGATGGTCTGGACCTTCATGGCCCTGGAACCGCCCGCCTCAACGCTTTTCCTTTCCTCCTCCAGCATGGTATCCGTTATATAGTAATACCTGTGGTAGGGGCTAGGTATCATGTGAAGGGAGCGCATGAAATCGATATCCCAGGCGATGTCGGAAATCTGCTCTATTTTTTCTCTGAGGGTTTCATCCTCATATTTTTCGATCAGCTCATCAAGGATGCTGCGTCCGTCGAGGCATACATCCCTTATATAGTTCATGTGATTGAGCCCGACAAATTCCGCCGTAACCCTTTCCGGCTCAACGGATAAGAGCTTTGCGATATCCTTTATCATGCCGATGGGTATGTTGCACAGTCCGAGGACCTTTACGCCCGTGTATTTCCTGACAGCCTCGGTTATGATACCCGCAGGGTTTGTGAAGTTGATCAGCCATGCGTCCGGCGCAAGCTCTTCTATATCGCGGCAGATATCAAGAATTACCGGGATGGTACGCATGGCGTTGGCAAAGCCTCCGGGACCCGTGGTTTCCTGCCCTATGGCATTGTGTTTAAGAGGGATCAGCTCATCCTTTTCCCTCGCCTTCAGAAATCCCACGCGAAACTGGGATATGACATAATCCGCGCCGGATATGGCTTCCCTTCGGTTCAACGTGGCAAAAACCTTTACGTCAGCCTTGCTCCTTGCGGCCATTCGCCTTGAAAGAGCGGCTATGATATCCAGCTTCTGCCTGCCCTCTTCAACGTCCACGAGCCATATTTCAGCTATTGGAAGCTCATCCTTTCTGTTTAAAATACCCTCGATAAGTTCCGGGGTATAGCTGCTTCCGCCGCCGATTACCGCTACTTTAAGCTTTCCTTCCATTCCTTCATTCCCCCGTTTCATTCTGGAATCCCTTGCTTTGGGCCGCGATGATACAAGCGCCGTAGACCGGTTCGTACAGCGGCTTGCAAAGGGATGCCAAAGGCATTGATTCCGTTAATTTCCGTTTCAAAAGGCCAAAATAGGTATCGGATTTTAAAAGGAGACTGCCTCCCACGGAAAGTCGGAATTCCGCAGTCCCCATCTTGTTTCCGAGGGCCTTGACCATCTTGCACATACCTGCGATTTCACCTTCCACTATCTCCGTCGCCGCCTGATCTCCTTTTTCGTGCTGCGCCAGCACGATGGGAGCGCAGGAAGCTATTTTCCGGACGGGAAGCTCTCCGCTGAGATATACCAGATCCACAAAATCCTCCGGGGAGCTCAATCCGTAAAAGTCCAGCAGCTCATCTGAGAGCCCTGTATGCCGGTCGATGCCGTCATAGTCCCGCATCACCGCGGAAATTGCCCCGATTCCCAGCCTGTAGCCGCTTCCCTCATCGCTCATCAGCGCACCCCAGCCTCCGACCCTGACCTCTGCGTTTTCCTGCGAGACACCGATTGCGATAGAACCCGTGCCCGCGATCAGCAGTGCGCCGTGTCTTCCGCCATTGCCGCCGATGAGGGCGATATACGCGTCATTGTAAACCTCCGTATGGCACCGAAAACCGCTGTCGTGGAGAGCCCTGGAATACACGGCCGCGTCTTGCGTCCTGTCAATTCCCGCAGATCCCATCACGAGGACGGCGTCCGAGATCCGGTCTGCGCCCAGGCGGCGCTCAAGGGCGCCGTAAATGTCCCTGAACACTTCGCCGATCCCGCTGACGCCGATATTGTTGTAGTTTGACCCTGGAAAGCTCTCATCCAGGAGCAGCTCTCCTTCCAGCCCTTCCCTGGCGGCTACCCGGGTCTTGGTCGCGCCGCCGTCGATTCCTATGGCAACCCTTTTAAACATTTTCTATCAAATCCCCGCCTATTCTTTCTCTGTCTTTTACCGTCAGCCGCGCAATGCGGTCGTATCCCGTACGGGACTCCCCGTCCATAAATATGTAAAGCACCGAAAGCAGGAACGGGAAGCCTTGAAACAGGAACAGCATCAACACCTTCAAAAAGCTCCGAAGCACCATGAGCAGACGGCCTGCCAGCCTGCCGCGCTTTCCGTCAGCCGGAACAAGTCTGAGCCGCATTGCCAGCTTACCCGGTGTCGATCCGCCGAATATGATCAGGGTCAGCACCTCATAGCAAAACCACACCAGCAGCGCCTGAAGATACGCCGTGTTAAAGAGTGACATCATATTTCTCGTAATCTCCTGCGCCTGCGAAGAATTGGCCGCCATGTTCGCGCGCTTCATCTCCGACGCCACCGCCGGAAAATCCGGAGCGCCGGTCACGGCGTATAAAACCGACAGAATGATCCCCACCGCGGCAAGATCTATGAGAAACGCCGCAAGCCTTCTCAGCCGCAGGCTTGAGTTGATTGTATTTAAAACACCAGACATTTTTGCCTCCGAAGCCATAGAGCCATGCTTACTCGCCACTGGCGATCTCCATATTGTAGTTTTTCTTGTCCCAGACCCTTATGAAGGGGAACCATACCACAAACGCGGCGATAAAAGCGACCAGCTCCATGATCACGCCTCCGATCTTTCCCCCAGTCATAAGATACCCGCTGATGAAGTACGGCGTGGTCCATGGGATGACAACCCCTGTCGTATAGGGGAATATCCCGATTGCCGTGCCGACATACATGATGGTCATGACGACTACAGGGGATAAGATGTAAGGGATCATGAGAAATGGGTTCAATACGATGGGAAGTCCGAATACCACAGGCTCATTGATATTAAACAGTCCCGGCACGATGGCCAGACGGCCTACCTGCTTCACAAGCCTTGATTTAGCAAATACCAGCATATAGATGACCACGGACAGGGTAGCACCCGAACCGCCCATCCATACGCCGTTCTCGTAGAACGTGTAGGTTACGATGTGAGGCAGCGTGGTGGCGCCGGCTTTGAACGCCTCCAGGTTTTCGCTTGCGTTTACCAGCCAGATGGGTTCCATGACAGAGGTCATGATAGAAGAGCCATGAATACCGAAGGCCCACAGGAAATGCTCCACCAGGCAGGCTGCCAGAGTTCCCAGATAGGAGGAGCCGGCGGCGGAAATGGGCTTTTTCAATATTTCCTGTATAAAAGTAGCAAAATCATCCCACGGGGTATAGGCGAAAGCCAGTCTGATCAGCATGAAAAATATCGTTATGATAAAACCCGGGAGCAGCGCCGTAAACGAGCGTGCTACCGTTGGAGGCACCGTTTTCGGCATCGTGATCACAAACTTTTTCTGTAAGAGGAACCGGTAGATTTCAGCGGTGATGAT
>DLFX01000132.1:23532-27370 GCA_002482405.1 Firmicutes bacterium UBA7709
CGTACTGGGACGAGAATAAATCCGTTCCCCACGCTTCCACGGCATCGTCGCCGGTACCGAAAACGCCGACGACATTTACAATGAGATAGGACGCTACGGAGAGAACGCCGGCAGGGATCCCATCGATGCCGACTCCGTCCACCTCATAGCTTCCGGCCAAGGAGTAGGCCACGCCGAAGGAAGAAATAAGGGCTATGATACCGATCGTGCCGTTGGCGGCAACTCCCTCAAATACGGTCCAGTTGTCCCCGAACACGGAAGCCATGAAATTCTGATACGCGTCAATTGGCAGCTCTGCCAGAATGATGAACATAGAGCCTATAATGAGAAGGGGCATCGAGAACATGATACCGTCACGAAGTGCGATAAGATGTCTTTGGCTGCCTATTTTTGCCGCTACCGGCATAAATTTTTCTTCAAAAAAATTGATTGATACGCCTTTCGTCTTCATAATTCTTTCCCTTTCATATGTTTTGTTTGCTGTTATACAGCGCCAGGGCATCATCAAGCACTTTCTCGCCCTTCATCAGACCGTAATCCGCCATATTGATAACTTCTATCACCGGAATTTTACCTCCTAATTCGGATTTCAGCTTTCCGAGAAGATACCTGACCTGGGGCCCGAGCAGCAAAATATCCGTTTTATCCGCTTGTGTGTGGATCTTNNGATGCTCACCTCGATGCCCTTTTTTTCCGCGGCGTCCTGCATGCTTGTAACCAAGAGGCTTGTGGACATGCCTTCCGCACATACCAAAGTGATCCTGATCATATTGATCCTCCTTTCCTTTTAAAAGATCTATTTAGAAATCTTTTCATACAGGGAGACCAGCTCCCCTGCCAGCTCTTTCGTCGTAACAGCGCCCATAAGATGGTCCTGCGCATGGACCATCAGCAGCGTTATCTCCGTCTTCTGCTCCCCGGTCATCTCGGCGCGAATCATTTCAGTCTGCACCTCATGTGCGTTCACAAGCGCATCGCCGGCCTTTTCCAGGCACTCATACGCTTCCTTGAAGCGCCCTTCTTTTGCGTGATAAATTGCCTCCATCGCATAGCTTTTACAGTCTCCCGCCTCTGCGATGACGCTCATCGCTGTCTCTAAAGTATTCAGTTTACAT
This sequence comes from Firmicutes bacterium UBA7709, assembly GCA_002482405.1. Next base: position 24,648 of record DLFX01000132.1, read on the forward strand.
CCCTCCAATTTTCAAAGCTCTCCAAATTTTGTGTTAAAAAGCTTCGTGATTTCTTCAGCCGTGACGGCCTCATCCTTTCCCTCAATTTTGACCTCAAGCCGATCGCCGTGTTTCGCATTCAGCGTTATAAGATCGAGGACATTGCCAGCGTCATACGGCTTGCCATCCTTAATGAGCGATATCGTCCCCTCATATGCCGAAGCGAACCTCGTCAGCTTGGAGATAGGCCTTGCGTGAAGTCCCAGCTCATTCATAACCTGCACGTTTACCAGAATCATAACTCACCCCTTTTCTCTCTGAATTTTTGTCTCTCATCGCCAAAATTTGATTTCAGGCAGTTCTCGACTTCCGAAGCGCTATCGAAGGACAAAACTTCATCCAGCACCGCCTTCATCTTTTCTCGATTTGAATTGCATATAAGTCTTCTCAGCTTCAGTATGGAAGACGGGCTCACGCTGAGGTTTTCAATGCCGATTGCGATCCATATCGGCACAAGATAGGGTATTTCAGCGGTCTGGCCGCATATCTCCACCGTTGCGCCATATTTATCCGCGCTGTCCTTTATGTATTTCACCATGCGGAAAAGCAGGGGATGGAAATGCGAATTGAGATATGCCACCTTCTCATTCATCCGGTCCGCCGCAAACACATACTGGATCAAATCATTGGTTCCTATGCTGAAGAAATCCACCTCCCTGGCAAAGCTTTCGGCCATCATGACAGCGGCAGGCGTTTCTATCATCATGCCCACTTTAATATCTTCGTTAAAGGGAACTTCTTTCGCCCTCAACTCATCCTTGACTTCCTGGAGGATCGCTTTTGCCTGCCTGAGTTCATCAAGGGTTGCTATCAAGGGAAACATTACCTTCACGTTTTTCATTTGAGCGCCTGACCGCAATATCGCTGAAAGCTGCACCTTGAACAGTTCCCTGTTATCAAGGCAGTATCTTATAGCCCTGAATCCAAGAAACGGATTATCCTCCTTCGCCATATTCAGATATGGTATGTTCTTGTCGCCTCCCACGTCCAGGGTCCTGATCGTAAGCGGTTTTTCGCCCAGGCTCTTTGCAATTCCGTCATAAACGGTAAACTGCGCATCTTCGGAAGGCGGCATGCTGCCGGCCATATATAGAAATTCTGTTCTGAAGAGCCCCACCCCGTCTCCATTGGATTCAAGCATCATATCCGCATCGTCCCTGGAAGATATGTTGGCGAGCAGCTTGATTTCAAAGCCGTCCNNGTGATGCTGCCGAAATTCCTAAATTCCTTGAGCTCCTCCATTTCCTTTTTGAACGCGTTTTCATATTTTTTAAATTCTAATATTTGCTGGTCGGATGGAGACACTATGACCTCTCCCTTATCTCCGTCAATCAATATGTCTTCTCCGTGCTTCACATTGTCCAGCAAGTCTGTAATTCCTACGACGCACGGAATTCCCAAGGCTCTTGCGATGATCACCGTATGTGACGTCCTTCCCCCATGGGCGATGGCCATTCCCTTGACTTTTTTTCTGTTGAGCCCTATCACCTGAGAAGGCGTCAACTCATTTGCAACTATGATCGCTTCCCCGGCCATATCCGCCAGGCTCTTTGCCTGTTTTTCCATAAGTATCAATTTAAGCCTTTTGGATATGTCGACGATATCGATGGCCCTTTCCCGCATGTATGCGTTGTCAAGCTCTGAAAACCGCCGGATCCAAGAATCGGTAATCATATCCAGGGCGTATTCACAGTTTACCTTGGACTCCTCTACAAAATCTCTGATCTCTTTTATAAAGTCCTTATTTTCAAGCAAGAGCAGCTGGAAGTCAAATATTTCCGCGTTCTCACTCCCGCAGTCCTTAAGGGCCGCCTCCATGATTCCTTTTACCTGCTCCTTTGCTTTTTCCACCGCGTCGGAAAGCCTCTGAAGCTCTTTCCCGATATCGCTTATCTCATATTTTTTAACCTGTATATCATCCTCGATAAGATATGCTTTGGCAAAGGCTATCCCTGCCGAAACCCCTATTCCCTTCATATCGTAGCACCTTTCTGAATTGTCTCTTTTAGCATGTCCCTCATGCTTTTTTCATAAAAATTGCCGCCCTCGTCGGAAACAAAATAGATAAAAGCTTCCTGAACATTGTCATTGTTGACGTTGAGCGGGGTATTCAACCTGAAGTTTACCGCGAAGAACAGCTTCTCCTTTTTTACCATTGCTTTCGCCCACATAGCATCTTCAAGTATGATCTCTTTTCCTGTCCTTCTTATCTCCGCTTTTGCTCCGCCAAGCAATTCCAGACATTCCTCGTCAGTGCGGATGATTTCCGCCATTTTCAAAAATAGCTCTTCCTCATTTTTCGGATTTATCTCAAAGGACAATGTTTTAACCGGGTCCTGCTTCATATCCGGCATACGGACTCTGCCTGTATTCCCGGCTCTTATATAGCATTTTAAATTCTCTATCTCACCGCTTTCCAAGTTTGAAGACACTTTGATGACAGGTTTTGAATGTGTAATGGGAACATTTGCAATGATAAAATCAAATTCGTCTTCATTTTTCAAATCCAATTGATATTGATTGCAGATATCGACTATCTTGATATCCGGAAAAAGCTCTCTGATGCTCTCACACATTTCCACATTTGACGCCACACCTCCGTTTGATACGAATATGAATTTATTTTCGTGCTTTACACGTTCCATTGACAGCGCAAAATGCAGCGTGACAGCCATGATCTCGTC
>DLFX01000013.1:0-10487 GCA_002482405.1 Firmicutes bacterium UBA7709
AGCCGCCGCATCCCCTATTCCTATGAACTGAGCTCCCGCCTTTATCTGCTCCCGGGCGAATAAAACGGCCTGCTCCAGGCATATTTCAACCAGCTCTTTAATGAATTCGGGCTCTTTGCGCAGATCCATCATGAGATCGTACATTCCCCTGAGATCGTTCGCCTCTGCAAAGGCCCCCTCGACCCAACCGAGGATCGGAAATTCGCCGCCGCAGGTCTCTTTATACAGGGACACCGCTTTCAGCCTGTCATTCATCCTCTCCGAACAGGACGGGTCCACGGGCTTGAGCTTTTTCAAATCCCCGGGTCCCTTCACGAGATAATCCGTGCACCGCGGCACGTCGTCTTCGAGGACCTCAACATTGCCTCCCAGTCCGGAAGTTTCGCGGAAAGGGTCGGAAATAGCGCTTACCATATCAATACCAAAATCCTGGCAGCACCTGATATTTCCTTCCACGAGGTATCGGTAGTCCGTACAGTATTTTCCATATGGAATGTTGATATGTCTGGCCGCAAATTGCATGATGATGCTGAGATTCGGAATCTTGTCCACCGGCTCCCGCCTCAATCTGCGCTCGACTCTTTCGATGCTGTTCATGGGCGCTCACCCTCCTCTGAACAGACTGTAACACAAAATCTTCCCTGTTTCAATATTTTCAACAGGCCCGTTACATCGCAAATATCATATGCCCGATCTGGGTGGACACCGGCTTGGCCAGGATCCATTCATTCGTGCACGTGTCGTCGTAATAAAACTGTGAGCCGCCGGTGGGATCGACGCCGTTTAAAGCCTCCTTTGCCGCCTTGACGGCCTCGGCCTGAGCCGGCTTATCGATCCAGCCGTTTACCACCGGAGTAAACTGGTAGTAGCCGCCGATCTTCTGATAGATGACGGATTTGATCGTGTCCGGCCAGACGCCGCTCTGCACTCTGTTCAGGACGACGGCGCCTATGGCAACCTGGGCTTCATATGGCTCGCCCTGTGCCTCCGCGGTGATCAGCCTTGCAAGCAAGTCCAAATCATCCGAAGTGATATCCGGTTTTTCGGCGGCGGATTCGGCGGTCATTTCAGGAGCCTCCTCTTTGTCCGGTGTCATCGCCTGAGCGGAGGGAGTGACCGTTTTGTCCGGCGTCATCGTCTGAGCGGGTGGCGTGACCGTCTCCGCCTGCACGTCTGTCGTTTCAGTCCGAAAGATCTCTGGCTGATCTGTCTGCGGATCCGCTGCCTGAGAATTTTTTGTCTGTCCGGTCTGGGAATCCTTTGATCGGTCGGCTTGGGAATCCGCCGGCCCCTTGCCGGCCTGGCTATCTCCCGCCTTTCGTTCACGATCTATGTATCTGCTTGCGCTCTGCCCTCTCGACGTGGCAGTTTGATTATCATTCTCCGGTACCGGCTCCGAAACCGACTGCTCTTCGCCGCCTTCCGGCTGCTGATCCTGCGCTTCCTCCAGATAGGAAACATCCTCGTTGGAGGCGATATTGCGCCCCGCTGAAAACGGCATCATTAAGTTATAAATCAAAAACAATGCGGTTCCGAACAATAGAAATAGAATAAATAAGAGAGGCTTACCTCTTGTCTGTCGCTTCATGTCGTCCCTCCTCTTGCATCCTGGCAATTGACGGTTATCTCTATTTTAATATGATACATGAGCACAATCCATTGGTAAGTCTATGAAAACAAGGTAATATTTACTTTTCTCTGTTCCGTTTTCGGAGTTGTACAGTCAGCGCCGCCCCCGCCGTATTTGCCGAATCAGCCCAGGGCCTCTTCATCCGCGACGACAATGAGGCGCGGGTGCATTTGCAGAACCGAACCCGGCACCTCAGGGGTAACCGGCCCGTAGAGCACCTTATGTAAAATGTCCGCCTTTCTTGCCCCGCTGGCGCAGAGCACGATGGCCCTGGCCTGCATGATGGCCTTGATCCCCATGGTGATGGCTTGCTTTGGAACGTCGTCCCTGCTGGGAAAATATCTGGCGTTGACGTCGATGGTATTCTCCCTCAGGCGGACGCAGTGGGTCATCTGCTCAAAGGCTTCATCCGGTTCATTGAAACCGATATGCCCGTTCTCGCCGACGCCTAAAAGCTGCATGTCGATTCCTCCCAGCTTTTCGATGAGCCGGTCGTAGCGGGCACATTCCTCTTCTATGTTTTCCGCAAGCCCATTGGGCAGGTGGCAGTTCTTCTCTTTAATATTGATATGACGGAACAGGTGTTGATTCATAAAATACCGGTAGCTTCTTTCACTGCTGCCGTCAAGACCCACATATTCGTCGAGGTTCACCGTCGATACCCCGGAGAAATCGATGTCCCCCTTTTTATACCATTCCGCCAGCTGCTCATAAATCCCCTCGGGAGTGTTGCCCGTGGCCAGTCCCAGCACGGAATTTTCCTTCAGAATCACCTGCGCCGATAAAATATTTGCCGCCTTGCGGCTCATATCCTTATAATCCTTTGCCCGTATCAGTTTCATGTATTTCCTCGCCTCATTTCAATAAGTAGAATTCGTTATCGCCAGTTAAGTACTATGATATGTGCGGCACACCTCGCTGTCAAGAGCATAAAGCGGACGTAAAATGAATCGTTTCGGATTTTTGATAAAAAAAATTTCCATAATTGAAAATTTTCTGCGTATACGTTAGAATACTAAATTTAAAATTGCAAAAAATAAAGCTGCCGATGGGTAAATTATCTCAAATTCAATGAAGGGAGGTTCTGCAAAATATATGTCAGCCAGGTTTCATTTCTGCAGAAAAATACTTGCGTGCGCTTTTGCGCTTTTCTTGTCGACAGCGGCGCTGACGGTCCCCGCAGCGGCAGCAGATCGTCTGCCCCCGGAGGTTATGGGCTCCATGCAGGAAGGCTCTGATACCTCGCCGTTCTTCCACGGAAAAATGTATCCCTATTTCATGCTGAATACGGGCGATGAATCCGCTTCTAAGGACAGTGACAAGGCCGCCGGTTCGGGCGGAAACGGCGCGGCTGCCGACCAGAGCGGAGACAGCATGGCTGTCGACCAAAACGGAGGCGGCATGGCTGCCGACCAGAGCGGAGACGGCACGGCCACTGATGCCGCCATCAATTACAATGGCCTGGGCTTCAGCATAATGGATACCTCTCTCATGTCAAAATATATCGATATCGAAAAAATTACGGAAAAACAGTTCTTTGAACTGAATTTCAACATGCAGATCGCCTCTGTGGCCTTGACCACCGACAAGGAACTGCTGCTGAGAACGACCGATAACAAGTATTGCACGATCCCGATGTCCGATGATTATATCAGGGCACTGGAATTGACGGGGCTGGTAGAAAAGGGCGTCAGCCAAAGAATCGCGGTGCAGGAGAACAATGACAATAAGTCGAGCTATTTCGGCACTTTCATCTTTGTCTCGATGATGATTTCTTTTGTCCTCTTTCTCTTCTGGTTCTACAGGATCAGTAAAAAGGCCGCGGAGCCGGACAAAATTACCGTCGGCGCAAAGGAAAAGGGAAAGAATGCCTCTGCAGAGCCGGAAAAGAAAGTAACCTTCAACGAGGTTCAGGGAATCGACGAGCTGAAACCGGATTTGTTTCGTCTCGTGGATTCTCTGAAGCACCCCGCTAAATATAAGAGGCTGGGCGCAAGACCGACGAAAGGCCTGATCCTCTACGGTCCTCCCGGCACAGGCAAGACCCTTATCGCAAAGGCGATATCGGGGGAGGCCGACGTTCCGTTTTTCTCTGCTTCGGGCAGTGATTTCATTGAAAAATATGTGGGCGTAGGCGCGTCAAGGATTCGGGATCTATTCACCAAGGCGAGGAAAGCCTCCCCGTGCATCGTGTTCATAGACGAGCTCGACGCCATCGGCGGCAGCAGAGGCGAAAGCAATAACAGCGAACGAGACCAGACCATAAACGCTTTGCTGACCGAGCTGGACGGCTTTGCCGCCTCAGAGGGGATCCTCACGATCTGCGCCACCAACAGGCTGGATATACTGGATTCGGCTTTGACGAGGCCCGGCAGATTCGATCTGAAAATCGCGGTGAACCTCCCGGATAAACGAGCGAGATATCAGATCCTGAAGCTGCACAGCACCGGCAAAAGGCTGGCCGACGAAGTGAAAATAGAAGCGCTGGCCAAAAAGACCAACGGGTTTTCCGGGGCGGAGCTGGAAAATCTGCTGAATGAGGCCGCTTTAATCGCGGCGACAGCCGATAAGGAGTGGATCACAAACGAGGATATAGAGGACGCCTTCTTTAAAATCATCATGAACGGCCATAAAAAAGAACGGGTCGAAAGCGATGAATACGCGAGGCTTGTGGCGTATCACGAATCCGGCCATACTTTGGCGACAAAGCTTCTGACCAACGACGGAGTCCCTACCGTCACCATTATTCAGAGCACATCGGGGGCCGGAGGGGTCACCTTCCGGGCGCCGGAAGACGTGCCGCTGAAGAGTAAAAAATACCTGAGAAGCCTTGTAAAAGTCATGTATGCGGGGCGTGCGGCGGAAGAGATCCTCCTTGCCAGCGACGATGATATTACCACCGGCGCTTCCGAGGATATCAGGCAGGCGACGGAAATCATCAAACAGTATATCGCCATCTACGGGATGGGGAGTCAGGGCATGATCGATCTGACGCAGCTGACCAATCAGTTCAACATGATCGAAGAAGCCTCCAATATGGCCACCGAGCTGTACAAGGAAACTCTGGATCTTCTGACGATGAACAGGATTAAGCTGGACCGGCTCGCGGCGGCTCTCCTGGAAAAGGAAACGCTGGAGGAGGCGGAAATTGACGATCTGATCGGAGAAAAACAGATCCATACCGCATAATATAAATTGGATCCGAAGGGTCATCGCTTCCCGATGACCCTTCGGATCCAATACTTCAAGTTAATTTGTCTGAGGTTTTTCTGCAGAGTCAATCTTCTTATACATGCTTGCAAAGATTACTGCTATAATTGCACAGGCGATGCCGGCTATCAGCACAATATTCATAAATGTACCAAAAATATCCGCGCGTCCGTAAAAATCTGCATAGTATTGCNNTGCGGGTCGTCATATCCCGGCAGGAACAGCCTTCCGATTATCATCAGCACCGATAATAACCCAAAGGCTATGGCAATGCGTTTCGTGTCTCCAACCGCCAATTTTGTTTTATGATTGATGGGATATTTCTCGGGATCATTCTTATACAATCCGCCATAAACGCGTTTAAAGATAATATACGCAACGGGTCCGGTCATCATTCCGATTAGCCCCAGGACAAAATAATCTGTTCCGTTTATATAAAGGGCGATAAACGCGACCAAAACCGGTATTGCACAGAAGATATCGGTACCAACCTTGCCGAGCCGTATTTTATACGGCCTTGCAAGCTCCGGTTCCTTGCGTCTTAAAACGATCTGAGAAATCATAATCAACGAGTAAAGCCCCATATTGAACAGAGATACGATTGTAACCAATATGTCAAAATGAAACATACAAAGTATCAGGGAAACGATTGAAAGGCTGAGTATCGCAACATATGGGACGCCATGTTTCTTATCGCACTTTTCGAGAATTTTCGGTGCAAGGTTATCTTCAGCCATTACAAAGAAACCTCTTGCCCCGGATGCCAGATATACGTTGAACATGGAAAGATTTGAAATTACTGCAACCAGCATAAAACCAACTCCGAACACCGGCGCATATTTCATTGCAACATTGATGTAGGAAACTCCATCCGATCCCCAGCTGTCCCACTGACCGATCGAGCCTACTCCCGAGACTGTAGGAAGTACATAAGTTGCAATGATCAACGGCAATGCCAGAATGATTCCCTTTGGAATAACCTGTGGGTTTTCAAGCTCTCCCGCCAGGCTTGACATGGATTCATAGCCCGCATACATCCACATACCGATCGCGATACTCGATCCAATACTGCCGACCACAGTTTGTCCCGTCGCCACAACGGGCTCAAATGGGTTCTGAGAAAAATGCATGAACCCGATGATCGTGATTCCCGCAAAGGCGATCAATATCGCGCCCGAAATAATCGTGCTTACTATTGCGACATCCTTTATCCCTCTCAGGTTGATCCATGTAAAGATTACTATGAGAACTACCTTCACAATATAACTTTGGAGATTTGTCAGCCCTGCGAAGGATGCGATATAATTTGTGGCTAATACTATGAACACCGCAACGTTGATGTATATGCCGATATTTTTTAACCAGCCGATCTGGAAGCCCCAAAATTCACCCAGCGCCCTCTGCACCCATCTGTAAAAACCGCATTCGTCAGGAATTGCCGATCCGAGTTCGCAGGATGCCAGGGCGATTGGAAATGCCCATACAAGAGGCAGCACTAAAAGCATGATGATCGTCATACCCGGCCCTGAAGCGGAGACCATATCTTCGATCCCATAGGCGCCTGCCGCCGTCATGGCATAGATCATGCCCACCACTCCGATGATACCGACTTTCTGTCGTTTCAAACCGTTATCTCCCATAACTACCGAACCTCCTATCTTATTATCCGGTCGTAATCCATTCCGCACCCGGCAGCGGAATTCCTGAAATAATCCAGCATTAAATAATTGATGCGCGTGGACGGGAGCCGTTTCTTAATCGTCTCTGTCAGTTCTTTTGCAGTTGCGAGGCTTCTTTCAAAGGCTTCCATCGATAATGCCGTCAATTGCCTTTANNTTTGATCGCCCTCGTAGGTTTTCTTTGCCTCTTCGACCCGCTCGATGAGCTCGTCCTCTAACGGTTGGAATTTTTCCCGGGCAATCGGATCAAAATCCTTATAACTTAAAGAAATATATCTCTCAAGCTCTGTGAATATCCACCATGGGCTCTTTCTATCAAACAAGCTGTCCGCAGTCGCAAGGGCCTCCGGTATCCATTGAATGTTAAATTTAGGTGTGAATNNACGGAGGAGCCATACTGCCCCAGTATATAAATTTAAACGGTTCCTCAGCATTCTTGTCCAGGGAACAGACGACGCTGGCGGCGGATGCGCATCCGTTCATGCCTCCCGGATGGCAGCACATCGTCGGCATCTTGGATGTCGCAATATCATAAGGAATCACTTTCCGGTACTCCGTATCATAGTGGTCCCGCAGATTGTTCATCATCATCTTGACGGTAAACGGAGGCCTGTTTTCTACGAGTTCTCCCTGTCTTATATATCTGAAATAGGCTTCGGCGTCTTCGTAGTTACAGTCGGAAAAGGAAAAGGTTTCGCTGATATTGATCCTGCTTTCGTTCCTGCACCATCCCTTTTCAGAAGCTTCCTTGATCACATTCCCGCCGATCATATCGTAATCGTCCGTCAGTGCATAAAGATTGCCGATATGCCCGACATGTTCGATTTTCTTAGCGGCCCAGAGTCTTTGACAGGATTCAAAGATATATGCCTCGTTGTAATCCGCAACGATATAATTTGCGTTGAAGTATTGCGGTCTGATCAGCGGGTCTCCCCCCGTGCCGTAAGTTTCAAGCAATTCGCCCATTATTTCTATCGCTTGAGCCGCTGACCCGGCTCTCTCAAGGGCCAGTCTGAGGATATCCATTCCGATCAGCCCCCATTGAGGTTCCGGCATTTCTCTTCCGGAAACGGCTTCATTCCCGATTATTACGCCTTGTTCGTTTATCCCGTGTTCAAATCCAAATATATTGTATGGCCTTGACCCGATGTATCCGTAAGTATGCTTTACCTGCGGAATTGAAATATAAGTGCATTTAACCATATCGCCGGGTTCGTGATCCGCCGCGGGGTAGTATTTCAGCCCCTGGGGCTCATTCACGGGCCGGTCGCTGTTTTTGCCAAAGATGACATCTCCTTTCTCCGTTGCACTTTGCATTGCGATCAATGTGGAACACGATCTCGAATAATACCGTTCATTTTTCATTTGTCTGTCCTCCAATTTACTATCATATAGTTATATCAAACACACTGTTATCCCATGGATTATAACATTGCAGCGATCCGGTTCCTGCAGATCTCATCCATCGCTTTTCTTAAATCATCCCTGCAGTAAATTTTTGCTTCTTCGAAAGTTTTTCTCTCTGCACCGGTTTCAAAAATGAAGGAAATTCCCGCGTTCCGCACTGCCTCCATATCGCCTTCAAAGGAGCCGACAACAGCTACCACCGGAATCCTATAAGGTTTTGCCCGCCTGCTGATCCCGATCACAGCCTTGCCGCCCATGCTTTGAGAATCCAATTTTCCTTCGCCTGTAAAAATGCAATCGCAGCTTTGGATTATTTTTTCAAAGCGTACGATATCGAGGACAACATCAATGCCCCTCTTCAGCTTTGCGCCTAAAAAGGCATACGCGCCGGCGCCCATGCCTCCTGCCGCGCCGGCTCCGTCAATCCCGTTTACATCGATTCCCAGGGACTTGCGGATCGCTTCTGAAAAAAGGTGCAGATGATAGTCCAGGACTTTCACTTTATCCCGATCGGCTCCTTTTTGAGGCCCGAAAATATATGCCGCACCATTTTCGCCATACAGAGGATTGTCGATATCGCACATGGCCTCAACCGTAATATTTCTCAGACGCTCCTTCGTTTCAGAAATATCGATCCTGACGACATTCGCCAAATTTCCGCCCACAGGGATAAATGTTTTTCCGGTATTATCATAGAATTTCGTACCTAATGCAGCGGCCATGCCCGCTCCGCCATCATTTGTACAACTGCCGCCCAAACCAAGGATTATTTTTCTGCACCCCTTGCCTATCGCATCATTTAAAAGCTCCCCCACCCCATAAGTTGAAGCGTTTTCCGGATCCATTTTCCCGTTTGCCGCGGCAAATCCCGCGGATGCGGCCATTTCAATAATCCCCATATCATCAATGATGCCGTAAAAGCTTTCCATTTGCTCCAAAAATGGATCCTTTGTCTTCAAAAAAACCTTCCTGCCTCTGTTAAATGCCTGTAGAAAGCAATCTACGGTCCCTTCGCCGCCATCCGCAACAGGAATAGACATAATATCGCATTCCGGATAGACGGCAAGTATGCTTTCTTTCATGATATTGCATACTTCAGAAGCGCTCATGGTTCCCTTGAAGGAATCTGGAATTAAAATGCATTTATTCATATTCGACATCTTCCAAACCTGATAATAAAAATTAGATAATGAGATATAATTATTAATATCAATTTATCATTTTCTTGATGCACATACTATGTCATATATAACAATGCTGTTGATTGATATTTGTTATTTGTAACAAACGAAGTGGGCCGGATCAACACGCATCATGAAGGCGCCCGTATTGTATCTTGCAGCGACATACAGATAATGATAATCTATCTTTAAGATATTGATATTGACAGTGGGAAAAACTGGGTATAATTTAAAGGAAGACCATGAGAAATATTTTAAAAGCTTTATCGGCTTCGGTTATCCTGCTTTGCCTCGCGGCATGCTTAATGTCATGCGGAGGCGGAGACGGAAACGACAAGAGTGCGGATGAAAACGGCGGCGAACCGGTTCCGCCGGCGGACCAGCCGGTTGAAAATTCTCCGTCCAATGAACAGCGCGCCCGGGAGATTATGAGCGGCATGTCCATAGAGGAAAAGGTCGGGCAGATGTTTTTTGTCCGCTGCCGGAGGGATACAGCCATCGCCGATATCGAAAAATACCATCCTGGCGGATATATCCTGTTCGCCGCCGACATCAAAGGAAAGACGAAAGATACTCTGAAATCAGAAATTCAGAGCTATCAGGATGCTTCGAATATCAAACTGTTGATCGGAGTTGACGAGGAGGGCGGCGATATCGTCCGGGTCAGCAAATACCGTGAATTCAGGGCGGTGCCCTTTCATTCCCCCCAGTCCCTTTACGCGGAGGGAGGATTTTCGCTGATTGACAGCGATACGAAGGAAAAGGCTGCGCTTCTGAAAAGCCTGGGTTTCAACGTCAACCTGGCTCCTGTCTGCGACGTCTCCACAAATCCCTCCGACTACATCTATGACCGGACATTTGGAAAGGACGCCGAAAAAACCGCCGAATATGTCACAACCGTCGTGAGGGCCATGAATGAATCCGAGATCGGCTCCACGCTGAAACACTTTCCCGGCTATGGCAGCAACGCCGACACCCACAAGGGGTTTGCCGTGGACGACAGGAGTTACGATACCTTTATCAACTCTGATTTTATCCCATTCCGTGCCGGCATCGAGGCGGGCGCCGGCAGCATTCTGGTGGCCCACAACATCGTGAAGTGCATGGACGGGGATCTTCCCGCCTCCCTTTCCCCGGCAGTCCATAAAATTTTAAGAGATGATCTGAGCTTTCCCGGAGTCATCATGACCGACGATCTGAAGATGGACGCCATCAAGGAATACATCGGAGACGGCGTGTCCGCCGTTCTTGCCGTCAAAGCCGGCAACGACCTGATCATCGCATCTGATTTCGATACTCAGATACCCACCGTTCTGGCAGCTGTTTCAGATGGAACCATACCGGAAGAGCGTCTCGACGAATCAGTATTGAGGATTCTCG
>DLFX01000013.1:10531-14116 GCA_002482405.1 Firmicutes bacterium UBA7709
AGACGGCGGCTTCGGATATCAAGCTGCTGACCACTGCGGAACTGATGATCAAATGTCTTGAAGCGGAAGGCGTCGAATATATTTTCGGCATTCCTGGAGAGGAAAACCTCGCGCTGATCGACGCCCTGAAGAATTCATCCATCCGGTTTATCACGACGCGCCACGAGCAGGGCGCCGCTTTTATGGCGGACGTCTACGGAAGATTGACCGGAAAGGCCGGAGTCTGCCTGTCCACCCTGGGCCCCGGAGCTACCAATCTGCTCACCGGGGTTGCCGACGCTCATTTGGACGGAGTTCCCCTGGTCGCCATCACCGGCCAGGTGGGTACGGATAAAATGCATATTACCGCCCACCAGCTGCTGGATCTCACCAGCATCTTTGAGCCCCTTACAAAGCGCACCAAGCTGGTTGTGCGCCCCGACACCATCGGAGAGATCGTCCGGCTGGCTTTTAAATTCTCGGAGAGCGAACGGCCCGGCGCCACTCACATCGACCTGCCGGTAAACATCTCAAAGATGAACGTTCCCGCCTGCGAAACGCCTCTGGCCAGGTCCAACGCCAACTTTAAAGAATATGCCAACATGCAGAACGTAGAGATGGCGTCGGCTGAAATTTTCAAGGCTCGAAACCCCATCATCCTTGCTGGCAGCGGCGTGGCCCGCGCCGGAGCCTCGGATGCGCTGACCGCCTTCGCGGAGGGTCTGAAAATTCCGGTCATCAACACCATGATGGCGAAGGGAGTCATTCCCATGGACAGTCCCTATGCCATGATGACCGTGGGGATCCCTCAAAAGGACTATTCGAACAAGCTGCTGGAAAGCGCCGACCTCGTCGTCGCCGTAGGCTATGACCTGGTGGAGTTCCCCCCTTCGTCCTGGAATCCCCAGGGCAGCATTAAGATCGTCCATGTCGGCAAGCTCCCCGCCCACGTGAACAAGTGTTATCAATGCTGCGTAGAGGTGGTAGGCGACATGACGGAATCCCTGATGAGCATATTGAGGCGTACTACCAGGACGGCCGTTCCGGAATACGCGATGAAAATAAAAAATCTGTTCAATGAAGAACAGAGAGCCTATGAAGCTGACGGTTCTTTCCCCGTAAAACCTCAGAGGATCCTCAACGATGTGAGAAAGGTGCTGGAAAAGGACGATATTCTGATTTCCGACGTAGGCGCTCATAAGATGTGGATCGGTCGCCTTTACAACTGCTACCGGCCGAATACCTGCCTCATATCCAACGGCTTCGCCTCTATGGGTATCGGCGTTCCCGGCGCGGTGGCCGCAAAGCTGCTGAATCCGGACAAAAGGATCCTCACCATAACCGGAGACGGCGGCTTCATGATGAATTCCCAGGAGCTTGAGACGGCGGTACGGCTCGGTCTGAACTTTGTCGTGCTGATCTTCAACGATTCAAGCTACGGATTGATCAAATGGAGGCAGATGGACCAGTACGGGGAAAGCCACAATGTCGACTTCACGAATCCGGATTTTGTCAAGCTGGCGGAGGCTATGAACTGCAAAGGATGCCGGATCAGCGGCCCTGACGAGCTCATTCCCGCCTTGAACGACGCGTTTCAGCAGACGGTTCCGGTCATCATCGACTGTCCCGTGGATTACAGTGAAAATGTGAAGCTTACGAAGCACTTAAAGGAGATATACTCAAACCCGGATATTTAGACCGGCGTTCTTAAAAATATATCTCTCGACATACGCGTGAATGAAGATCTCCCCGATCCCGATAATCACCGCCGCAGCCAGGGCGCTTATCAGCGAAACGGTTCTGTCCGGCCAGATATAATTGCTCAGATAGATGATAAGCCAGCACATTCCGGCGTCCCCCACCGCTGCGGCGGCGTTGCTCAATACATAGAGAATGAGCAGATCTCCGATGAGATAAGTGATTCCCGTGATGGCAAGGGAAATGAGCAGTATTTCCCGCATGCTTAAATTTGAATAGAGGCCGAGAATTATCTCCGCAACCACCGCAGTCATGACAAATTTGACGGTCAGGGCAATGATATGTTTCATGTCTTTTCTTTCTCTCCTTATTATGTGCTAGTTTCCCCTGATATCCGAAATTTACGCAGAGGAAATTACGACATCAAAGAAAGCGGCGCAGAAATGAAAACAACCACAAAACAAAAAGGCATCCTTTTAATGCTGACCTCGGCGCTGATGTTTTCGGCGATGCAGATTGTCGTCCGTCTTACCGGAGACCGTATTCCCCTGATGGAACAGGTTTTTTTCCGCAGTATCGTATGTGCGGCGATGTGCCTTGTGATTCTTCGAAAAAACAAGCTTCCCCTCTTCGGCGGGATAAAGGACCAGCCTTTGCTCTTCCTGCGCTCGGGCTTTGGGTCCCTTGGTATCATCACCCTTTTTTACGCGTCTGCCAGGGCCAACCAGGCGGATGTCACGATTCTCAGCAAGCTCTCCCCTTTCCTGATCACCCTGTTTGCTTTTTTGTTTCTGAAAGAGAAAATTGCAAAGATACAGATCCCCGCCCTGCTCATCGCCTTCTGCGGCGTTCTTTTCGTTGCGCGGCCCGCTTTCCACTCCAATGTGCTGCCCCTCTTCATGGCTTTTTTGAATTCGATCTTTTCCAGCATCACCTACACGCTGCTGGCTTACTCCAAGGATAAGGTCAACGCGTTCACCATCATCATGCATTTTTCCACGGTTTGCACCCTGGCCTCTGTTCCGTTCTTCGTCACAAATATCGCCGTTCCGGACCCAAAGGACTTCTTTCTCCTGCTTCTGATGGGAGTTTTCGGAGGATTCGGCCAAATCGCCCTCACCTACGCCTACCGTATGGCGCCGGCTTCCGAAGTGAGCATCTATAACTATTCGGGGATTCTCTTTTCCATGTTTCTTGGCTACATCGTCCTGGGGGAAACCGTCGCCCACACCTCCCTGATTGGCGGAGCGCTGGTGATCCTGGCGTCCCTGCTCACCTACCGCTACTCAAGCCAGACTTCCGAATAGACGCCCATTTATTTGCATTCTGCGCCTCGAAGAGACGCCTGTAGCCGCTTCGGGAGGCGTTTTAGACGCCAGCCGGGGTCTTTGGTTGACTGAAATCGAAGCCGGGGTATATAATAGTCAAAAACACAGGAAAGGAAGATTTCAATGTATAAGGAAGCCCTGAGACCGGTTTGGGCGGAGATCAATTTGAGCAACCTGGATTATAATATAAAGCAAATACGGCAGAAGGCCGGAGATAGGGAGATCATCGGCGTGGTTAAGGCCGACGGTTACGGCCACGGTTCCGCCGCAGTTTCCAGAGTGCTTCTGGAAAACGGCGTAAAGACCCTCGCCATCGCCACGCTGCAGGAGGCGATCACCCTGCGGGAAGCGGGTTTTACCTGCCCTATCATCATGCTCGGCATCACTCCGTCCATGTATGCCGACACCCTGCTGGAATACGACATCACGCCTGTTACCTCTTCCTTTGAAAACGCCGAGGCCCTCTCAGCCGCGGCCAAGTCGGCAGGCAAAGTCATCGAGGTCTACACCGCGATCGATACGGGAATGGGCCGCATCGGATTTCTCCCGGAAGACGAAAGCATTGAGGAAATCAAAAGGA
>DLFX01000182.1:0-3268 GCA_002482405.1 Firmicutes bacterium UBA7709
TCCACCACGCCCATATGATTGGTCTGTATGACGCCGAAATTTTTAAAGGTGCTACTCCTTGGAACGATATGGGCTTCGTAGCCTTCCGGCAGCTGCATTGCCACCCCCAGGTGGATCAGCCGATACTCTCCCGCCTTCAGTTCGACCCGTTCCGCCGCCCTTAAATCGATCCAGTCCGACTTTCCTTCGATGTATTCCAGCCTTTTGATGCTCTGATTGAGGTACTTGATCCTGATCTGCGTCATCTGCCGCTCCTTTTTGGGTAAATCCGTCTGTGATGTATCCGTTTCCTCTTACGACTGGACGATCTTTTTCAGATCGACCTTGCTCTTTCCGATGAGGACGCCGGAATAATTGTGGATGTCCGTAATCATTTCGGAAATATTCACAATGTCTTCCATGGTCACCGCGTCAATGCTTGCAATGACCTCTTCCGGGCTATATATCTTGTCCAGCAAAAGCATGTTTTTCCCGATGGAGAACATGCGTCCGTTGACGTTTTCCAGGCTGAAGATGTAGCTTCCCTTCATCTGTTCCTTGGCGGTCTGAAGCTCCTCCGGAGTCACGCCTTCCGCTTTGAGAAGCTTCAGTTCATCCTGGATCCCGATCACCGCGTCCCTGACCTTTTCATGGCTTACGCCGGCATAAATATTGAAATATCCCGTATCGCTGAACGAGCTGGACATGGAATAAACAGAATAGGCCAGCCCCTTTTCCTCTCTGATATTCTGGAAAAGCCTCGAGCTCATGCTGCCGCCCATGATATTGTTCAGCAGCACCAGGGGATAATAGCGGTCGTCGTCAAGGGCAAGTCCCTTTAATCCCAGGCAAAGGTGCGACTGCTCGATATCCTTCACCTTGACCTTATAGCCCGGCTTATAAGGCGCTTCGCTGTACTCTTTCGGCGCTTTGCTGGAGTTGAGGGCCATCAGCTTGCAGTCGAAAAGCTCGCAGACGTGATCCGCGTCAAAACTGCCGCAGATGGAAATGACGATATTATCTCTTGTATACTCCTCGCCCATATATTTCTTGATGGCGTTCCGCGTGATCCCCTCCAGGGATTTCGGGGTGCCGATGATGGATTTCGCCAGGGGATTGCCCTTGAAAACCAGCTCGCTGATGATGTCGTGAGCGTCATCCTCGGGAGAATCCTCGATCATCTTGATTTCCTCACAGACGACCCGCTTTTCCTTTGCCATCTCCTCTTCGTCAAACTTGGAATTGATGAACATGTCGATGAGGATATCCGCAGCCTGATCGATGTTGGTCGCCAGGGTTTTCAGATAATAGCAGGTCGCTTCCTTTCCTGTAAAGGCATTGATCTGGCCTCCGATCTTGTCCACATCCTCCGCAATTTTCTTTGCGCTTCTGTTTTCGGTCCCTTTAAAAAGCATATGCTCGATGAAATGGGAAATACCCGAGTTCTTTGCCGTTTCGTCCACGGAACCGGCCTTTACCCAGATCCCGATTGAAACAGATTGAACATAAGGTATTTCTTCCATTACGATTCGAACACCGCAGCTTAATTTTTTGTTGATTATCATTATGTCTACCACTTTCCTTTTTCGATATATTAAAAAGTATTATACCATGTTCTGCGAATTTTTGCCATTATAGTTTGCGGCAGGCCGTTAATGGGACAGCCGGTAAAGGGGAACTATGTTGATCTTCTGCGCCTTGATCTCCGCGATGAGATCCGGCAGCGCCTTTACGGTCTCTTCTTTCGGATGCATCAGAACGATGGCTCCGTTTAAATTCTTTTTCAGTATTCTGCTCTTGATCACGTCCGCAGTGGAACCCTCCCGCCAGTCAATGGTGTCCGCGCTCCATAAGGCCAGCTTGTAGCCCAGGCTTTTGCAGAGGTCCACCGTGGTTTCGTCGTAATCTCCCGAAGGCGGCGCAAAAACGTTGGTTCTCACTCCCAATATATCAAGTATAACCTTTTCTGTTTTTAATATTTCTTCTTTTGTCGTCTCAACGGAATTTTGCGTGCACAGCTTATGGCTGTAGCCGTGGCTTTGGATCTCGTGACCGTCCTGGTACATCTCCTTTAACAGCTCCGGGTGTTCCTCCGCCCACCGTCCCGTCACAAAAAAGGTGACTTTGACGTCATTGTCCTTAAATATCTTCAGCATATCGGGGATCACTTCCTCTCCCCAGTCCACATTGCAGGCGAATACAAGCTGGTTGCTGTTTGGGAGCCCGGAGCGGATCACGGTGCCCTCTTCGCCCTGGGCCAAGCTCTGGAGCTCCTTCTCCTTCATGGCGGAATGATTATGGAAAATTATTGTCCCCAATGTAACAACCTGATAAACGAAAATCGCAAAAACCGTCACAAAGACGACGATCATCAGAATTTTACTGGTTTTCATATCAAAACACCCCCAAACATTCTATGCCTGGGGGTGTGGATTTATTTTTATTTTATCCAGATTTATAGCGCTGNNGTATCCCTGATCAGGATCACCTTGTAGACGACTGCGGCGGCTTCCGCTCTCGTGGCCTTTCCCTGTGGAATGAAGTTGCCTTCCGGATATCCGCCCATGACGCCGGAGGAAACGATCTTGTTTACCGCTTCCGCGGACCAGTCGCTGATCATGCTGCTGTCGGTGAAGTTTGCCGTGGCGCCGGTTTCAGGAAGCACCAGCTCGGTATACCTTGCGAAGTTGCTCAGCATGATCGCCATCTGTTCCCTGGTGATATTGCTGTCAGGCGCAAAGGTGGTTTCATCCATTCCGTTGACGATTCCCGATGCATAGCCCCAGTTGACATAGTTATAATACCATTCTGTCGCAGGAACATCCGTAAAGCCCGCAGGGGCGGATTGAGACGGATCCAGTCCGTAGATGGTCTTTGCAAGCATCGTCAGGAACTGCGCTCTGGTGAGAGACGCGTCAGGCTGATAATAATTGTCGCCCATTCCGTTGACGACTCCTCTTGCCGCCAGCTTGCCGATATATTCCCTTGCCCAGTGGCTTGCGGTATCCTTAAAGTCGATCATCGAGGCTCCGACCTGGACCGGAATGGTCTGTGTCACGCCGTTATATTCCACATAGATATTGCCTGAAACTCCTCCTGCGCCTACGGCCTGGAAAAGTCCGTTTTCATCGATGGTTCCGATGACAGGGTCACAGGTAAAGGTAAACAGACTGTCCTTGCTGGCAATGGGGGCATATCCGAATTTTGCGTTCACATTGACATCGGAAGTTTTTCCGGGATCAATGACGAGGTTCTGCACGTTGGTGGTAAAGGTGATGTTGTTCTGTAT
>DLFX01000182.1:3312-6173 GCA_002482405.1 Firmicutes bacterium UBA7709
CCCGCCGTAAAAAGCCCGTTGTCGTCCACCGTGCTGTCCGAGTCGCCGTCAACGCTGTAGGATACGCTGCCCGGGAGCGATGCCGGTTCATAATAATCATTGGAAGCGTAAGTGGAAAGCTGGATATCCGCTCCCGGCATGGCCAGGGGCTCGCTCGCATAGGTATGCAGATGCTCCGCGCTGGAGCCGCCGCTCCCTTTATAGACCAGCAGCAAGCCGTTGGTGGTCTTTCTCTGGGTCCCTTCCGAGGGGGAGGTCTTGGCTACCGCCTTGGAATCGATACCGGCTTCCCTGACGGCCATTACCGTAGAACCGCCTCCGTCCATATTGACCACGGTGGTGCAGCCCAAATCCATCATGTGCTTCATCATGTCGGTAAGTCCGAGGCCTCCCGAATATCCGGGCTGCCTGCCGTCCAAGGCATAAAGCATGACCGTTCCGTCGGGCTTGATCCCGATGGCTGTTCTGGGGTTGACGTTTGTGCCGTTGGACAGAACCTGCCCGCCATCGCACATGACGTAGTAGACGCCGATGGCCTCTTTGCTGTTCGCAAGGCCGGTGCCGCCCCAGTCGTCCACGGAAATCTCAACCGTACTTCCGGGAGCGAGGTAGGAAAGCGGAGGCGCATAGGGAGAATCCATCGCGGCGGACAGGACCAGCTGGCTATCCCCGATGGGGGTATTGCTTGTCCCGTTTCTTACTTCCACAACGGTAGCTTCAATGGTGCCGCCCACAGCCGGCTCCGCATCCCATGCCGAGTCTGCCTGGAGAATGACTTCTACCGAATTTTCCTTTGTCTTTGTGGTGGAAGCATATTGACGGTTATATAGATGAAGGGCCTTTGCCCCGCCGTGGGGGACATTGAAAAACCCGATGGGCGCGGTCCAATCTGTCGGTACGTATTCCGTCGTCGTGACAGGCGGCTGAGCCTGCTGTGGAGCCGTGGGATTCACCGTTTGCGTGATTGCCGGGTCCGTTGTCTGAGCAGCTGCCGGATCTGTCCCGGTTGCCGATGGGTCCGTCGTCTGCGTGCCCGCCGGATCCGTTGTCGCCGGATCGGCCGAAGGCACCGTAACCGTAGTCGGCACGTTGATGGTTCCCTTCAGGCTGTATCCCAGATTCACCTTCTGCAGCGAGGCTTTCCCGTCCTGGTCAAAGGAAATATCATATTCCGGCGCGTAGCCCGAGGTCTTGATCTTTCCGTCATGGATGGTCAGGCCCTTAGGCGTCCCCGACGCCGTATCGTACAAATCTCCGTTGATGCCGGCCACAACCTTGTACCCCTGGCTTTCCAGAGTACTGATCATGGTATTCATGGTGTAGGTCCCCGTGACCTCACCCTCAAAGACAAAGGGCTGCAAATCCGAATCCTCGGTATCCGTGTTTACGAAAAAGGCGCGTTCGATACCGTTTGTGCTGTGACCCGCCATCTGCGTCGAATAGTACGTATCGTCAAAGATCTCGGATTTGGTCTCGTAATAAACATTTCCTATTCCGTTTTGATATGTAAAGCCCGTTAAAAATGTTCCCGTCAGCATCGTCGCCGTAACGACAATTGCTGTGAATTTCCTGCTGTTGCTAAACGCCATCTTATCCCTTACCCCCTAACAAGTACCCTGCCGTTCTTAAAAGCCGCAGAGCACCGGCATCCTATCCTGCTCCGTTAAATGTAACTTAACTAATTCTATCATCACCGTTCCCGCACAATCAAGTTACACTTGCGTTACAAAGATCATTTCGCGTTAAAGTCGAACATGCTGCCTCCGAAACAATCCCCGTTGTAGAGAACGATCACGACGTCCGGATGATATTTCTCGGCGTATTCCGCAACGGAACCCTTAAACAGTCTGACGTCCAAAGCCCTTACCTCGTGAACTCCCGTGGACAGGAAACNNAAGGAATCCTTGATCATCAGGACCTTTCCGCTTTTGACTTTATGGTTGATAAATTCCAGTTCAGCGTTGTCGCCGTGATATACGGCATACCGGTTCGTATCCGGCGGCGTGCCCTTGGCGATATAGGAACTGTTCAGGACCGCCTTTTGGAAATCTCCCTCAAATACTGTTTCTCCGCCGTAATCCTGCTCATATACCGTATAATCCGTATCAAATTTAGGTGTGATCAGCGTGAAATCGTCGATTCCCCCGAAAGCCTTTCCCACTCTCCTTCCCATGGAGCCGATATAGTAATCCCGATACGTCTTTCGATTGAAATTATCGATGTCCGTATATTTTTTATCGATGTGGAAGCCGTAATCCCGGTTCAGCCGGTCGGCGATCCGCCCGTAGCCCTTGAAAGCGCCGTCGATGGTCCAGTGGTGGTCCGTGTCAAAAAACAGCTGGTTTTGCGTCATCCCCTGGGACCAGAAGCCCTCCCGGAGATCCAGATAATCGATCCCTTTGGCGTCAAGCCCCTCTAAAAACCGGTCGACGTTGTCGTTGGCATAGTCTTTTACACTGTCCGGCAGCTGCTGCTCATTCTCCGGCAGCTTGAAGGGAGCCTGGACGTACAGCAGCGGAATCCCCCGCCGGTCCAGCTGATCCTTTAACGCGCCCATGCTCTCCACCTCGTTGGAGACGTCCTGCTGCGCCACCGCGAAGGTGATCTGACCGTACTTCGTCTTATACAGATGGCCGTAACCGGCGTCCGAAATGATGTCATTCCCCATAGCCTTCTGAAACCACCCGTAGAGGTTTACATAGTCCTCTCTGCTGTACAGGGCGTCGTTGACGGCGGTCTCCAGGCTCTTTGCCGCTCCGCCAACCCTTTCCGCAACAGGGGTTCCAGGCAAAACAGTCGTCCTGTAATTCGTGATGAAGCTCCCCGCCACGGTGCGGGCGGAGAAAAAATAGTTTCCCAGA
>DLFX01000182.1:6204-12396 GCA_002482405.1 Firmicutes bacterium UBA7709
TGTGGGTTTTAAAAAGGTCGATCAGTTTCATAATGCAGATCCTTTTGGTTAAATATCAACTTAATTCCCTTAAAAGTTAAAGTAAATAAACGGATTATAGGAGCCCTTGACCAGATACGCCATTGCAAAGAAGAACAGCGCCAGCAGTACGGCGGGATAAGCGATGACCGTTATACCGCTGAGGATCGGGCTTCCGCCTCCGGTTTTCCTTTCATACCAGCTTTTCAGCAGCTTTGACACCGGCATGGAGAGCAGTACGCCAAAGGCCAGAAATATGGAGTATTCATTCAACAATTCCAGTGTGCGCGGATCGATGATCCCGGCGGCGCCGACGCCCAGCATCGCTTTGATATACAGCCATGCCTGTCCGATGGTAGCGGACCGGAACAGGACCCAGCCGAAGATCACCAGCAGCATGGTGTAGATATGTTTCGCGACGGCTGCGGAGACACGTCCCTCCCCCAGCTTCTCAAAACCTGAAACCTTTTCCAGCGAAATGGAAACAAAATAAAGCAGTCCCCAGCAGATGAAGGTCCAGTTTGCGCCGTGCCAGAGTCCGGTCAGGAACCAGACGGCAAACAGGTTGAAAATCAGGCGGCCCTGGGTATCCACCCTGCTTCCGCCCAGAGGAATATAGACGTAATCCCGGAACCATGTCCCAAGGGAGATATGCCACCTTCTCCAGAATTCGGAGGTGGATTTGGAAATGTACGGATAGTTGAAGTTTTCAGGGAAATGAAAGCCGAACATCCTGCCCAGGCCGATGGCCATATCGGAGTAGCCGGAAAAATCGAAAAAGATCTGCAGCGTATAGCCGATGGCTCCAAGCCATGCGAAAGAAACGGACAGTTCTCCGCTCTGTACGGAAAACGCCGAGTCCGCGATGAGGGCGAAGTTGTTGGCAAGGAGGATTTTCTTGGCAAACCCCATGAGAAACCTGCACAGCCCCTGGGAAAAATCCTCAAAGGATTCCTTTCTGCCCATGATCTGGTCGGCGATGACCGAATATCTCAGGATCGGACCCGCCACAAGCTGCGGGAAAAAGACGATGTAGAGCCCAACGTGAAACAAATTCTTCTGCACCGCGGCTTTTCCCCTGTAAATATCGATGACATAAGAGATTGCATGGAAGGTGAAGAAGGATATCCCGATGGGAAGAATGATCTTTGACACGGTGAAATCCGTGCCGAAAAACCGGTTGACGTTGTCGATTGTAAACATCAGATATTTAAATATATAGAGGATGCTCAGATTGAATACCGTCATGATCACGATGACAAGTTTGGAACGCTTTTTATCCTCCCTGTGGCGATCCACCTCAAGCCCGAAAAACCAGTTGACAACGATAGAAAGCATCAGGAGAAACACAAATTTAGGCTCTCCCCACGCATAGAAGCACAGACTGGCCAGCAGCAGGAAAAAATTCTGCAGCTTGCGGTGTTTTCTCAAAGGTATATAATATATGATCAAAACTGCCGGTAAAAAGCAGACCACAAAGATCAAAGAAGTAAAAAGCATTTAAATTCCCCTTAACGATATCATATTTTTTCGAATGGTATCAAAACACTTCGAATATTGTATCATATTGGCAAGATTTTTGAAACCATAAAAAAAGACAGGTCTCACAGCATATTCGGTCCTGTCCTTTCATATCTTTAGCCAGAGATTTCGGAGCTCTGTTCTTTTCTAAACCGATTTCGATACCAATCCGGGTACTCTATACTGAAAATATCCTCACCATATGGAATATTCAAAGTATGGTTCTCGCTGAGCGTATACTCCTTATCGTTGATCTTAAAAACATCTCCGGGGTTACATCCCGAAAGCAAGGAAGAATTTGAGGTAAGTGCATCATAGTATTCATCGTATCTTTGTTTAGAGTGAACCCCTCCGCTTATTTCACTGCCTGAATAAAATTGTGTTGCTTCCCTGTCGCCCATCTTTACCGTAAAGAAACCTGTCTTTATGCCGGCTTGATCAAGGTATGACGCTACCTCTTGATCCGAAAACTGAAGGCGAACATATACCGGATCCTTACTCATCATATAATTCCAAAAATAAGCATAGCGCTGCAAGGTCTCGTCATAGGGTGCGCCGCCTACCCTTAGATCCTCGGAAGTGATTGAACCCACAAAACCTTCCGGGGAGGCGTATAAAAGATGCTCTTTTCCATCTGCTGAAATATACTTAAAATAATTATTTGAGCCGAAGTCAATCACATTGTCTCCTGCCTTAACCTCCTTCAGGTTGGTTCCATCAATTTTAGGAATCCGATCCACTGTAAACCGGTTTCCATTGCATTCTATGACATTCCCCTGCTGCAGGCTCATATACTCACCTGAATTCAAATCAGTTAATATGTTTTGAGAAATATATCTGCCGCTTCGCATAGATGGAGACGTTCCAGAGAGGAAGGCGCTGCTTTTAATCAAAGAATCGCTCTTATCAAAAGCCGTATTAGCGCTGCTTAATCTTGTCCCCGCCGCTTTGTTTCCATAGAAGAATCGATGTACTAATTGAGCTTGCTTGAGTCGTATATTGCTGACACTCATTTTATTTTCCTCCCGATTGATCCCTACGCTTTTTTTAAAGAAGCAGTGCATATTCGTTGCCTTCCACTGAATATACACTGTTTCCTTAAATAATAGTACAGCTCATGGCTATAAAATTTTACATTTGGATATTGTTGCTAGAGTGGTATCGTTACTGCCTCTACCCACTCAGAGGTTACTGGATAAGCATAACGTAAAGTAAGCTTTGGTGTAATAGTTACATTTTTGTTATACTTAAAAGTGACTTGCCAATTAGCTTTAACAGGTAAATTCATTGAAACTAGCCCCTCTTTCTGCCATGTGTACATGAGCAAATCAACAGTCCTTCCTGCCGTTACATTCTTTACAGAAATGCCTTTCACCGCTGTGGTCGCCACATTGCTCATGGATATGGTATATACAACTGCACCATCGGGGAGATTAGACTGCTGGCTTAAATTAAATGATACTGTAGCATCAGATCCGCTCAAAGTGATACTTTTCATAGCAACACTGCAATACTGCACGGTATAAGTCGGACCTCCTGCAAGTAAAATGTAGTTGCTAGGTGATGAAAGAATTCCTTGTACTTTTACATAGTAATATCCTGAAGACGGCGCAGTAAAAGGAAACGCTTTTACACCAAGACCAGACTTGACATATGATCTGGATAATATAAGAGATTGATTTGAATCATATACTTCAAAGTTAAAGGATTGATCATTGCAGGTAATATATTGTGTACCTGCAGTCAAAAATACTTTGAACCAATCTTCATCAACGCTGCTTGTAGTACCATGTACAGAGTATTGATTTGGCCAGGTAGTATTTACCGCATTTTCTGCGGTTTCATAATTGGCTTGAATTAATTGAGCTGTCTCAATTGTGTCATTGGGTTCCACATCAGTTACTATCTCTGCATGAGCAGTCACCCCAGACAACATAACCACACAGAAAACTCCTAATCCCATCATCAGTGCCTTTAATCCTTTTTCCACTTCATCATGAAAATTCCTCCTTCCTTGTTTTTAAGAAGATATAAAATATTCTAAGCACTTTTATTGTAACAGAATTTGTTCCTAATTTTAGTTAGTTTGACAGAACGTAACTTGATTTATGTTGAAACTTAAATTTTCTTGACAAAATGGACGGTTCTATATCCCCAGAGGCCCTCTATTATTGGCTAAATCTACCAATAGCCACCCGTTAAACGGGTGGCTATGAATTTTAACAGTATGCTTTGATTTGTCGAGCTTTTTTTGCACCTTTAGAGCAGTTCTTTTCTGGAAAGGTTGATCCTGTTCTGGCTGTCGATTTCCGTAACCTTTACCTTTACGACGTCGCCGATGTTCATGACATCCTCGACCTTTTCCACTCTTTCCTTGGCCATCTTGGAAATATGAAGCAAACCTTCTTTTCCGGGCAGGATCTCGATAAAGGCTCCGAAATTCATGATCCTCGTTACAACGCCCTCGTAGGTCTCGCCCACTTCCACGTCCTTCACAAGGCGCTCGATGGCCAGGACGCCATTGTTGGCGGATTCCATGTCGGGAGCCGCGATATAGACGAGGCCGTCGTCATTGATGTCGATCTTCACGCCGGTTTCGGCAATGATCTTGTTGATGGTCTTGCCTCCGGGACCAATGACAGTTCTGATCTTATCCGGATCGATCTGCATGGAGATGATCCGCGGCGCGTAGGGAGACAGCTCCGGTCTGGGCGCTTGGATTTCTTCCATCATTCTGTCCATGATGAACATTCTGCCTTCCTTGGCCTGGGTAAGCGCATCCTGCAGGATCTGCCTGGACAGGCCGTGGACCTTGATGTCCATCTGGATCGCGGTGACGCCCTTGGCCGNNGTTCCGGCTACCTTAAAGTCCATATCTCCCAGGAAGTCCTCCATGCCCTGGATGTCGGAAAGGATCGCGATCTTGCTGGAACCGTCCGGTTCCACCCTCTCGATGAGGCCCATGGCAATACCCGAGACGGGAGCCTTGATGGGAACCCCTGCATCCATCAGGGACAGCGTGCTTCCGCAGGTAGAGCCCATGGAAGTGCTTCCGTTGGAGGATAATACTTCGGATACCACGCGGATAGCGTATGGGAATTCTTCCACGCTGGGCAGCACGGGGAGCAGAGCTCTTTCCGCCAGAGCGCCGTGACCGATCTCACGCCTGCCGGGGCTTCTCATGGGCTTCGCTTCTCCTACGCTGTAAGGCGGGAAGTTATAGTGATGCATATATCTCTTTTCCACTTCTTCTCCGATGCCGTCGATGGTCTGGGCTTCGCCCATGGGACCAAGGGTGGTGACGGATAAGACCTGGGTCTGGCCTCTCTTGAACAGGCCTGTCCCATGGGTCCTGGGGAGCACTCCCGTTTCGCACCAGATCGGCCGGATTTCTGTTCTCTTCCTGTTGTCGGGACGGATCCCGTCGTCCAGAATGAGGCTCCGGACCTGTTCCTTTGTAATGTTATACAATACCGCGGCGATATCCTTTGGATTGTCCGGATAGATCTCCGCAAAATGCTCCTTGGTTTCCTTCTCGACGGCGTCCATATTTTCGAGACGTTCCATCTTATCAAAGGTCTGAATCGCCGCTCTCATCTTATCGACCGCATATTCCCTCACGGCAGCATCGATATCCTCGGGAACCTTGTAGAGGGTGATCTCTCTCTTGGGCTTGCCCACTTCGGCGATGACTTCCTCAATGAATTCGATGATCTTTTTAATCTCTTCATGAGCGAACATGATCCCATCCAGGATCTTATCCTCAGGAACCTCGTTGGCGCCGGCTTCCACCATCATGATGGCTTCCTTTGTTCCGGACACGACGAGATGCATATCGCTGACTTCCCGCTGTGCAAGGGTCGGATTGACCACGAATTCTCCGTCAACCAGGCCGATCAGCACAGATGCGGTTGGCCCGTCAAATGGGATGTCGGAGATGGACAGCGCCACCGAAGAGCCGATCATGCCGACGATTTCCGGCGAGCAGTCGGGATCTACGCACATGACGGTGGCAACCACCTGCACGTCATTGTAGAATCCCTTGGGGAACAATGGTCTTATGGGCCGGTCAATCAGTCTGGAATTCAGGATCGCCTTCTCGGAAGGCCTTCCTTCTCTCTTTATGAATCCTCCGGGAATCTTTCCCGCGGCATACATTCTTTCCTCATAATCAACGCTGAGTGGGAAAAAATCGATATCGGCGCGGGGCTCCGCAGAAGCGGTGGCGGTTACGTTAACAACCGTATCCCCATATCTCACCATGACAGCGCCGCTTGCCATTTCGCATACCTTGCCGATCTCCAGCTGCAGCAGCCTTCCGCCGACTGCGGTTCTAAACGTTCTGTAGTCTTCAAATCTCATTAACAACTTCCTCCTGTTAATTTCTTTTCCTTGTTAAAATTAAAAGCGGGGAATTTCCCCCGCCTTTGATTTTCAGAATTATTTTCTTAATCCCAAACGAGCAATCAGAGTTCTGTATCTTTCCAGATCCTTGTTCTTCAGGTAATTAAGAAGGTTTCTTCTCTGTCCTACCATCTTCAAAAGTCCCCTTCTGGAGTGGTGATCCTTTGGATGGCTTTTTAAATGTATGTCGTTCAATTCATTGATTCTATAGGTTAGAATTGCGATTTGAACTTCCGGAGAACCGGTGTC
>DLFX01000243.1:0-918 GCA_002482405.1 Firmicutes bacterium UBA7709
TGCATGGAACTGAGCAGTCACGCCAACGGGGTACTTGGATATGTGTGACATTGCTTTCATTATGATACAGAAAAAACGGGCTGTGGCATGTTTGCCACAGTTTTTTTGCGCATCTATCCACATTTGCTGTGGAAATGTATGGGAGGTGCCATACAGGAATTGCCCGGCTTCAGCCGGATGCAATTCTTCAGTTGCGCACCCGTTTATAAAATTGTCTTTTCATCCTCAAGGGCCGAGGAGGTTATCGGTTTTGCGGCTGAGTATAACCTTCTCTCCCTTGTTCCTTTAAAAAGTATCCGGCCTATCATTAAAGATATCCGGCTTACAGCAAGAGGTACCCCGCGCACAGATTTAAATGGGGGTTCTCATAATGACAAAAAAGAATTTATTGATTACCAATGAAGGGCTTTTAGAAAGCTGGAAACAATATAGGGCGCAACTTACCGAAGAAAGTGAAACCGCGTTTATTGAAGAACTGAGGACGGCGCGATTTCTCGTTCCCATAGACAAAAAGATTAAAAAAGAAAAAACGAGGGGAAGGGTTACGCGGTTCCTCATTCTTGTGGCCTTAGAGCAGAAAAATTTTCTGCCGACCTTTACGGACGTTCACGAATGGGAAAAGTGGCCGTTCCCGGAGGAAGATGCGGCGGTGATCTCTTATGAGGAACTGATGCAGATTCTCAGCGGCGATCCTCAGCGCCTGGACGGGATTTCCATCAATCCCTTCGGTCAGAACCTGACGTTAAACAGGGAAGAGCTCGCGTTGATCGATATCAGGACGCTTGGTGCGGCCCGGCGCAGAATGCATTGATTCCGCTTGGATAAGAGCTTCTCTGCGGATGCAAATCCCCGGACAAATAAGTAAAGATTTCCTGCAGTTGCATTGATCGTCAGCTGATTCAATCTATCACAGCTGGC
>DLFX01000243.1:924-2809 GCA_002482405.1 Firmicutes bacterium UBA7709
GTCTTACCTCTACTGTGTTTCGCCGTCGCGCGATAAGCCAGGTTGTCAGCTGCTCGAGGGTAATATATCAAGGTGGAATATATTGCTGATTTTTGCAGACGGCGTCTGTCGTAAAAAGAACGTCAGGCGGTGTATTCCCGGCGCATTTGTTTTTGGCGCCATGCATGGATCAGCAATGGATTTCACCTTTTTGTCGTCCTTTTATCGTCATGGGCAGGAGGAAGTCCAGGAATATTTTAGGGAGAGTATCGTGCCATGGTAAACAAGGCGCAGATAAAAGAATATCGATCACAGCTGCGGGCATTATCCCTCAAGCCCCTGCCAGCGGGAAAGAGCCGGGTGGAGTCGGAGCGCAAGCTGATCGCTCTATGGAGGGACCTGGTGCCGGATAAACCCCTTGGGCGTCGGATTTATGAAAGCTTCAGCGACGAGGAGCTCCTGGCTATTTTGAAGGAGGCCGCTGGCCGGTTGGGATACGCCCCGGCCCAAAGCGATATTTTTTGCTTTTACCGCACTTATATCAAGCACCGTTTTGTAACATGGCCCGCCGCGTTGAAGGCGGCAGGCCTCAGCCGTGCATTGGATTACAGAACAGGTCGCTTTCCTGAAGAGGAATATGATAAAATAGAAAACGGAGAGCCGGAGACCCGGGAGCTTCTGATTCGTCTGGCTGAAAGATGGGTGAGCCTGGGATATCCGCCGAAACGCCGGGAGTTTTCCGCCAGCGAAGCCCTCAAACAGCGCTTTGGAAACTGGGCAGCCGCGCTTAGTGCGGCGGAAGGCTTTGAAGTGTGGCAGCAGGCCAACGAGGAAAAGCTTGAGACTGAGTGTACCCATAAACAGAAAGCAGAGGCCTTCTCTGAAAGAGACGAGGCCTGTCTGCGGGACCTGAAGGATCTGGCGGGGCTGATCTGGCGGACGCCTCTGAAAACGGAAGTCCGTGAGCAAATAAGATGCAGGCTGAGAATTTATTGCGGCTCGTGGAATTCCGTCCTGAGGCTGGCAGGTCTTGCGCCCCTCGAAGGAGAGGCGCTGGAACGGGCAAAGCGGGATGAACAGCAACGCCGAAAGGCCGGGGCGGAAGCTCTCTTCCGCATTTCGGATCTGGAGCCCGAATATGTAGAACTGCTGAAGGAAATCGAGGCGACGGTGAAAAAGCTGAACCGGGCGCCCCTTAAAGAGGAGATAGCTCCGGAGAAGCGGAAAAAGCTGCTGCAGCGGTGCGGTTCCTGGCGTAACGTCCTGTACCAGATCGACGTTCCGGCGCTGACCANNCAGCAAATATAAAAATAAAAAACCGAAAGCAGAAAGCGTCGATTCTATGCAAATAAATTGGCGGCAGAAAGAGGGGCTATGGATATCAGGGAAAGGCTTTACGTGGCTACTATGGCGGACGACGCGGTGCAAATAGCCGAGGAATACGGAATCGGGCTTGAGATCGACGAATTCTGTACCGCGGCCAATATGGACGCGGAAANNTGATCTCGTGGACCGGTCCGCACGGAAAAAGATGGAAGGCGCCAGCCGGCACATTTTCCACGCTCCGTTCAACGAGCTTTTTCCTTCCGCCATCGATCCAATGGCTCTCAGGCTCGCCTATCAGAGACTCAATCAGGCTTATGAACTTGCGAAGCAATATGGGATCAGCAGGATGGTGGTGCATTCCGGCTACGTTCCCTATGTATACTTCAAAAGCTGGTTTTTGGAGAGATCCGTGGAATTCTGGCGGACGTTTATGGCAGATAAACCGGAAGACTTTCATATCATGATAGAGAATGTACTGGAGGATGAGCCCCATACTCTGGCGAAGCTGATCGGAGCCATCGGCGACAGGAGAGTCCGGGCCTGCCTTGATATCGGCCACGCAAACTGCACCACGTCCCTC
>DLFX01000243.1:2863-3362 GCA_002482405.1 Firmicutes bacterium UBA7709
CGATCCTCTGGGCCGGGGAGACATCGACATGGATCTCATATTGAAAGGCTTGATGCAGCATGCCGCCGCGGGAGCGACCTATACGATCGAAAATCTGAAATGCGCCGACTCCTTGAAATGGCTTTCCGAAAACGGTTGGATATGATCCTCGTGGGGAGAAAAAGAAATGTATCGTCTGGAAGAACTCAAAAATAAGATAGCGGTGGAAAATTATCTGGAGCATTACATAGATGTGGCGGGATTTCTGGAATACTGCAAGCAATGCGAGAATTACGGCAGGATCTGGGCCTGCCCGCCTTATGACTTCGATCCGGAGGGGATCTGGAAAAAGTATAAATATCTTCATCTCCTGGGAACAAAGATCGTCTTTGATCAGGCGACGATAGACGAAGAGCTCGAAGGAGAGGCGTTGAAGGAATACATCAGCCAGATCTTTTTAAAGGAAAAGTCGGTTTTGTTTGAAAGAATACGGGAGCTGGAAAAGAAATACCCCGGCAGC
>DLFX01000315.1 GCA_002482405.1 Firmicutes bacterium UBA7709
TCCCACCAGGAGGTTCTGCCAGCTGCCGTATTTGGCCGCCATAGCCGCCATATCCGCGGGAACGGCATTCCCCGCCGCAGCGAGAGCGTTGGCTTTTTCCGCCGCACTCTGGGCGCCGGCGCCGCCGGCCAGGTATTGAACGCCCACAGGCAGAAGATTGAGCCCGATGGACATCAGGACGCAGCCTATGACCACCGGAGGGAAGAACCGCTTCAGCGGCTTCAAGAATATACCGAAGAGGATCTGAACGACACTGGCAACCAGCGTCGCTCCAAAGATTGCATTCAGGCCGTACTGCATTCCAAT
This sequence comes from Firmicutes bacterium UBA7709, assembly GCA_002482405.1. The sequence goes on from DLFX01000315.1 coordinate 307, forward strand.
GAGCGTAATCGTCGGAACGAAGATGAACGAGGTTCCCATCACGATGGGCAACCCGCTGCCGATTTGAAATCTGCCGAGCCTGAGGGGGTAAAGCTGGAGAAGCGTAGCCATACCGGAGACGAACATTGCGCATTGAACCATGAGGATCTTCTGCTCCGGGCTGACGATCAGCTCCTTCGTCGCGTTGCTCACAACGCCGGATATGATGAGTACGGGGGCGAGATTTCCTACAAACATTGCCAATACATGCTGTAAACCGAGGGGAAGTGCAACGTGCAGTTTTGGTTTTCCATCAAGCTGATAAATCAACGAATTATCATTTCTGTCATCCTTTTTTAACATTGCAATCTGCCTTTCTACCGGGTAACGATGGTACCGGTTTTACCTTCAATGCCTTCCTTTGCTTTGGACAGCATTGTAATAAGCGCTTTTTTCCCTTCGCCGGATTCTACAAAGGAGATCGCGGCTTCGACTTTTGGCAGCATGGAACCTTTTCCGAATTGCATCTGTNNGGATATCCAGTTGCCTTTCATCCGGTTTTCCGAAATTGATTGCGACTTTTTCTACGGCAGTGAGGATAATAAGCATATCCGCATCGATCAGCTCCGCCAGCTTGGCCGCCGCCCGATCCTTGTCGATGACGGCGCTCATTCCCCTGTACTGCCCGTTCTCTTTAGCCACCGGAATTCCTCCTCCGCCTGCCGCGATAGGGATCTGCCCGGCGGCGAGCAAGGCGATGACCGTTTCTTTTTCAACGATGTCCACCGGAATCGGCGATGCGACGACGCGGCGATAACCTCTTCCGCTGTCTTCCACCACCGGGATGCCGCCGCTTTTCAGCTTCTCGGCCTCCTCCCCGGTCATAAATCCCCCGATGGGCTTCGCCGGGTTCTTGAACGCCGGGTCCTGCGGATCCACCGCGACCTGGGTGACGATAGTGGCGACCTCCTTGTTCATACCGCGCCGCTCAAGCTCGCATCGGAGAACATTCTGAAGGTCGTACCCGATATAACCCTGGCTCAGCGCGACACAGACCGACATCGGCAGGACCGGAAACTGGGGATCCGCCTTTGAAGCGGTCTCAAAGGCCGTTTCAATCATCCCGACCTGGGGTCCGTTTCCATGGATCAGCACGATCTCATGCCCCGCCTCCACCAGATCGCCAATTGCCACCGCCGCAGCCTTTGCAGCTTTCATCTGTTCGTCGAGATTGTCCCCCAGGGCGTTTCCGCCCAGGGCAACGACAATTCGCTGTTTTTTTATGTTTTCCGCACGATTGGTCATCGTCTCCACCTCACTTAAAAAATCTGGGGCAGCTTCTTGCAATCAGCTCGTCAATCTTTGTCTGCGGGTTTTTAATCTTGCTGAGGAAGATCATCGCTGCGATGATATACGGTTTATGGCTTGCTTCCTTATAAAGCGGCACTCTGTAGCGGTCGAACACAGAGGCTTCGACTTCTCCCTCGGCGCAGCTGACGCCGGAGATATCCGCCGGCAGGCAGTGCATGTAAAGCGCCTTGCCGTCTCTTGTCGCGCTCATCAGCTCCTCCGTGCAGGTCCAGTCCTTGTGGTTTCCGTTTTGGGCAAGCAGCTCCTTTTCCAAAGCCTTTATTCCGTCAAGGTCACCCTCTCCATAGAGGTTTGTGCGCTTTTCCATCGCCTTAAACGGCGCCCAGCTCTTCGGATAAACGATATCCGCACCCTGGAAGGCTTCCGCCATGGAGGAGGCTTTCTTAAAGGAACCTCCGCTTGCAGCCGCATTTTTTCGAGCCACCTCTTCTACCTCAGGCATCACCTCATACCCTTCCGGATGGGCCAGGACGACATCCATGCCGAAACGGCTCATCAGCCCGATGATTCCCTGGGGAACAGACAGCGGCTTTCCGTAAGACGGCGAATACGCCCAGGTCATGGCAATTTTCTTGCCTTTCAGATTTTCCACTCCGCCAAAGGTGTGAATGATGTGGTTCATGTCCGCCATCGCCTGTGTCGGATGGTCGATGTCGCACTGAAGGTTTACGAGAGTCGGACGCTGCTCAAGATTTCCGTCGTCGTATCCGTCTTTCAGCGCCTGGGAAACCTCTCTCATATAGGTATTGCCTTTTCCTATGTACATGTCGTCGCGGATGCCGATGGCGTCCGCCATGAAGGAGACCATGTTGGCGGTTTCACGGACGGTTTCTCCGTGGGCGATCTGCGATTTTCCTTCGTCGAGATCCTGGACGGTCAATCCCAGCAGGTTGCAGGCTGAAGCAAAGCTGAACCTGGTGCGCGTTGAATTGTCGCGGAACAGAGATACTCCAAGCCCGCTTTCGAATATCTTTGTGGAGATATTCGCCTCCCGCAGCGCGCGCAGCGCATCTGCCACGGTAAAGGTCGCCATGATCTCATCATAGGTTTTTTCCCAGGTAAGGAAGAAATCTTCTCCGTACATACCTGAAAAATCGAGGGAATTCAGTCTATCCTGATACTGTTTGAAATCTGTCATGGTTCAATCTCCTTTTTATTATTTGTTTTTTNNTAGATCGTCGGAATTGCGGCGTAAACCGCGGCACATTTTACCAGATCCGCCTTCCAGGTCTTTTCATTCGGCGCGTGGGCCTGATCCTCTCTGCCCGGCCCAAAGCCTACGCAGGGGATTCCGTTGCGTCCCATGATGGATACGCCGTTTGTGGAGAAGGTCCAGCGGTCGACGACCGGTTCCCCGTACAGCGCTTTGTGCGCCTCGACCGCCGCCTGTGTCGGAGCCGCATCCTCCGGGATAACCCAGGTCGGGAAATAGCAGTCGATGGGATATACCAGCCCGGTATAGCTGGGCCGTTCATATTTATACATGCTGACTTCAGCGCCGTACTTCTTGACGCTGGGCAGCTCGCGGAGCTCTTCAAGGGCGGACAGGTAAGTTTCGCCGTCCGTAAGCCTTCTGTCGATGGAGATAGCGCAGCTGTCTGCGACAGCACAGCGGGAGGGGGATGTGAAGTATATCTGCGAAACCGCAAGGGTTCCCTTTCCGAGGAAAGCGTCGTCCTTTAAACGCTCGTTAAGCTCCTTCACCTCTGCGAGGATTTCCCCCATCTTGTAGATCGCATTATCTCCCCGTTCCGGAGCCGATCCGTGGCAGGAAACTCCCTTGACCTCCACCTTGATCTCCATTCTGCCGCGCTGACCGCGGGTGACCTTGCCGTCGGTGGGTTCCGTGATAACTACAAACTCAGGACGGATTCCCTCTTCCTTGATGAGATATTCCCAGCACAGCCCGTCGCAATCCTCTTCAAGGACGGTTCCGGTGACGAGAACCTTGTAATCGTCGTTCAAGAGGCCCAGGTCCTTCATGATCTTCGCCCCATAGACCGCGGATACGATGCCGCCGAGCTGGTCGCTGGCGCCTCTGCCGCCGATCTCCGTTTCATTTTCATATCCCTGGAAAGGATCAAAGGTCCAGTTCTCGGGATTTCCGATGCCGACGGTATCGATGTGGGCGTCAAAGGCAATGAGGGTTTTTCCGCTGCCCATGTAGCCGATGGTATTTCCCATCCCGTCGATCCCCGCCTCGTCAAATCCGAGTTTTTTCATCTCTTCAACGATTCTCGCGGCCGTCTCCTTCTCTTGAGTGCTCTCTCCCGGGAAGCTGATCAGATCCCGGAGGAACTTCGTCATATCATCCTTGTAGCCCTCTGCCGCCTGCTTAATTTTATTAAAATCCATTTGTTTACCTCTTTCTTCTCTACATCTTTATCTCTATCTCTAAAAAATTGCTCGTACAGCCATGTCTCAGACCGACGGACAGTCTCCGTTCCATACGATTTGACTGTACTTCCCGGGATCTGTGTCTCCTTCGCTGCTGAATACCAGCACGACGGAATCCTTTCCAAGCCCGAGAGCTTCCCGAAGCTCTTTGTTGGCATCATCCTCCATAATGGCGGCGACGAGTCCCGCGCCCACCGCTCCGGATTCGCCGGAGATCACCTGTGTGTCTCCTCTGAGGGGAGCGCCGAGCATTCTCATGCCGTAGGCGGAAACCCAGTCTGGGCTGGAGACAAAGGCTCTTGCCTTGTTCTTAAGGATCTCCCATGAGATCGTACAGGCTTCGCCGCAAGCCAGGCCTGCCATGATCGTCGTCAGATCGCCTCCGACAGGAATCAGTTTGTCTTCCTTTGCAGACCGGTAGATGCAGTCGGCAGCCGACGCTTCCACAACGGTTGTAACCGGGCAGTCCGCGCCGTATGCGTTTGCAAAATATCCCTGCACCGCCCCTGCGAAGGAGCCTACGCCCGCCTGCACGAAGATGTGGGTTGGACGCCCTGCGCCGTAAGCCTTCAGCTGTTCATCCGCCTCCGAAGCCATAGTGCTGTAGCCCTGCATGATCCAGCTGGGGATCTCTTCATAGCCCGGCCATGCCGTATCCTGCACCATGACGCCGTTGGGGTCCTTTTCGGCAAGGCTGTTTACATAGCGGACCGCGTCATCGTAGTTCATATCGGTGATGGTAGCCTCAGCCCCTTCGCTCCGAATATTTTCGAGCCGGGTAAGGGAGCTTCCCACCGGCATGCAGACGACAGCCTTCTGGCCGAGCTTGTTTGCCGCCCAAGCCACTCCGCGCCCGTGGTTGCCGTCCGTCGCCGTATAAAAGGTAATGTCTCCTACCTTGGCTTTCGTCTCAGGCGAGATCAGCGTTTCATATGAGATTTCGGAAATGTCTTTCCCAAGCCTCTGGGCAATGTATTTTCCCACCGCATAGGAGCCGCCCAACACCTTGAAAGCGTTCAAGCCGAACCGATATGACTCATCCTTCAGATAAAAACCCTTCAGCCCGAGCCTGTTTGACAGGTTCTCAAGCTTTACCAGAGGCGTTTCGCTGTACTGGGGGAAGCTTTTGTGAAACGCTCTAACCTTTTTGATCTCTTCCGCATTTAAAAGCGCGAGGCTTTTTTCATGCTCGGAAGGCGGCATATTGTTTAATGTCCAATTAATAGGCTCTCTCATGATGTGTATCCTCCTTTAAAAATGGTAATGCAGTAGCAAGGCCGCTCGATCCGGTGCCTGCGGCATATCTTTTTTCATGTATTCAGTTCGATTCATGCTAGCGTGGAGCGGTCAACCGGCAGCGGAGCTCCGTTCTTTATTCCTGCTCCTGGTCACCGAGCGCCCGGTACAGGGTATATCTTGAAATTCCGTAAAATTCCGAGATGCGGTCGGAACTTTTTTTAATGAGCAGCGCACCCTTTCTTTCCAGGTACCGGATCGCTTCAATCTTTTCTTCCTTGCTCATCGCCGATACGGATTTTCCGATATAGCTTCTGGATTCTTCCAGCAATTGCTCCAGCAGGTCGGTCACATTGTTGGTGATCCTCTCTCCGCTGTCTTCCGTCATGCGCTCAAACTCAATAAATTCGCCTATGATCTTGTTTGCCAGCGTCAGATTGCTGATGTCGTAATTGAGCGAAATTACCGCAATCACGTCGCCCTCGTCGTCCCGGATGTTGATCGTAGACGATTTAAGCATTCTGCCGTCATTTGAATAGGTGATGTAACCATAGCGGTCCTTGATGTCCTTATCCTTAAGAGCTTCAAGGACAATCTCGCTCGCACTGTCGCCGACCTGCCTTCCCGTAACATGGCCGTTTTCAATGATTTCGATAGTGCTCTTATATCCCTTGGTAAGATTGTGGATCGCAACCTCACAGTTACTGCCAAACTGTTTGGATATCCCCACCGCTATGCTCGCCAGCATTGGCCTAAGGTGATCAAATGCCTGTTTCTTATTAGTTTTCATTCTTTGAGCCGCCTTTCAACTTCAGTATAATCAGTCGCAAACAAAAATGCAACAAAAAGTTTGATTTAAAAACAATTTTTTTGTTGCATTTTTCTGCTTTTTATTTGCTTGCTTTTGGAGCCCCTTTCAGTCGAACCTCCGGGGCGGAAAATTTTTTGTATGACTCCTTATTGCGGCTCTATCTCCCTCAACTTGACCGGCCGGCCTTCCGCCATCGACTTTTTCGCCGCAAGCCCAAGCTTGATGGGCTGTAAGCCGTCAAAACCGGTCACGGGAGTGTCCGTGCCGTTGATCAGCGCGTTGACGAACTGTCTCATCTCCTCTGCGAAGGAGTCCATATACCGCTCCAGGAAGAAGTACATCGGCTTTTCGCTGCACACTCCCGCTTCGGTGCTCCAGACCGCGGTGGAAGGGTGATCGTTTGTGATTTCCACCTTGCCCTTGGAGCCGAAGGCCTCCACCCTCTGATCGTAGCCGTAGGCGGATTTTCTCGAGTTGTCTATGACGCAGATGGCGCCGTTTTCAAATCGGATCGTAATGAGCGCGGTATCCGCATCTCCGGCTTCCCCGATGGCGGGATCAACCATGCAGGCCGCCGCCACGTAGATTTCATCTGCTTCGCTTCCGGTAAGAAATCTCGCCATATCGAAATCGTGAATGGTCATATCCATGAATATCCCGCCGGAAACCTTTACATATTCCATCGGAGGCGGGGAGGGATCCCTGGATGTTATCTTCAGGATCTGCAGGTCTCCGATAGTTCCGTTGTCGACGAGCTCCTTCACCTTGCGGAAATTGTGGTCGAACCTTCTGTTGAAACCGATCTGCAGCTTTACGCCCGCCTTTTCGGCGGCGGTGATGACCGCCTCCACCTTTTCAATGGAAAGGTCTACGGGCTTCTCACAGAAAACGTGTTTTCCCGCGTTGGCCGCGGCAATGGCGATATCCGCGTGGGTATCGGTGGAGGAGCATACCAGGACCGCGTCGATTTCCGGATCCGCAAGCATCGCCTTATAGTCGCCGTAAACGGTCCCGATCCCCGCCTGGGCTGCCCATTCCCGGGCCTGCTCCAGGTCGATATCCGTGACGCCCTTGAGCTCTGCCTGAGGCAGATGGTTCATAATGCTCATGGTATGAACCTTCCCGATTCTGCCGGTACCGACGATACCGATCTTCAATTTCTTATCCATTTTTTCCCTCCTCTATCTTTATCCCTTTCATGATTTCCCCTTTATTCTTACCAATCCTTTATTTAATATTTCAGCCCTGCTAATATTGCCCCGCCTTTTCCATATAGAGCTTGACGATAGTCAGGAGGCTCATGCGGCATTGCCGGCTGGATAGGAAAACCGCCATCTCCATTATATGAGATGACGGTCATCATAAACTTTTAATTATTTTGCGATGCTTTCCATAAACCGCTGCAAAATCACGGCCACTTGGGCCCGTTCCGCGTTACCGTCAGGGATCAGCTTTCCGCCGTCGCCCTTGATCAGCCCTGACGCATTAGCCCAGGCCATCGCGTCTTTCGCATATCCGGAAACGGAAGCCGCGTCGCTGAACGCCGAGAGATCAGCTCTGGCCGACACATCGTAGCCCTTGACCCTGGCATAGTTCATCAGAATCACCGCCAGCTGCTCACGGGTGATGGAATCCTCGGGACCGAACCTGCCGCCGCCATAGCCGCTGACGATCTGGTTTGCGGCGGCCCAGGCCGCCGCATCCGCGTAGTACTTGCCCGCCGCAACGTCGGTGAACCCATTGGCTCCTGCTGCCGGAGTACCTTCCAGCCGGTACAGGATAGTGACGATCATACCTCTGGTCGCAGTGCCGTGAGGCCCGAAGGCGGTGCCTCCAATGCCGTTCATCAGACCCTTTTCCTGAACATATTTTACCGCGTCATAGAACCAGTCGGCTTCCTTCACGTCGGTAAAGGAATTGGTCCCGGCGGGCGCCGGTCCGTCGGTCGGAGGCGTTGTTGGCGTGTTAGTCGAACTGTCGCCTTTTCCTTTTTTACCGCCCGTACCGCCTTGATCACCCGGATCCGGATCCGAACCCTTCATCGTGATATTCAGCTTCAATCCGCTCACCGTAAAGGCGTCGCCGGAAGCATAGTATCCCTTTGTGTTTGCATCTTTTTTAAAGGTTAAAACGATATCCTCATTATTGTAGTCCACTCCGTAATTAGAAGTGGNNACTCCGGATCAGGTCGCGGATCAACGCTTCCGGCCCGCTTTCCGCCGAGTCCTCGAGAGAGGTGGGGAAGATGTCCTCGCTGGGCGACAGCGTGCCGGCGGTTTCCACCGCTGCCGGCTTGCTTGAGGTCACCGCTTTCGTATCAAAATTGTAAGTATCCCCTGACGTCAGATAGGACAGCCGGACGTTTGTCGCGGTAAACATCTCCGTGTCAGGGAAGTTCGCCCCTGAGATGTCCGATAACATCACTCCGGAGGTTCCCAGAACCCTGCCGGTATTTCCAACCACCAGAAGGGCCGTATCCTCATCGACGCCGATCCCGATGCCCTTTTTGATACCGGGGGTCACCTGAATGCCGGAAACTTTCGTAAGGAGAGGCGCGTCTTCAGGAATATGCTTCAGCGCCACAATGATCCTGCCGAGACGTCCCCGGGTGTTCACGTGGGAATCGGTAAGGCCGTAATCCTCTAAAAATCCGAATCCCGGCGTAATCAGCGGAACACTGTCCGACGGAACCGCTTTCCAATCGTCAGCGCTGGAGAATTCAACGCGGTTGTACCGGATCGCCTCGGAGCTCTCGCCTCCGTTCAGCATGGGATTGCTCAGACTGTGATCCCCCGCGCTGGAGCCGGANNTGGAGACGATTCCTCCGCTGTAGTAGATCTGCCGCAGTCCTCTCATCTGCTCCGTATCGGACCCGTCGTCCTTCAAATAGGACCTTGTGTTCATCGCCTGGTCCCCGCCGGGGCCAAACATTCCGGTGCAGTCCTCAAAGGACTTTACGGTCTGATCGATGATCTCAGGGTTATCGTATGTATCCACGGTGATCCCGCCCATGACAGGCTCCATGCCCATCAGGGCAAATCCGTAGGCCGCCTGAAGCTTCACGCTCATGAAGTAGTCCATGCAGCTCTGATATCCTATATCGGAGCTTGAGGTGACGGCGACCTTGGGGGTCTTGCCGCCCGCCGCCGCCCTGATGCCGTCAAGGATTTCCATGGTCCCCTTGCCCAGGGTAAAGGAATTGGCAGGCTCGTTCATTCCGCCCCCTATCGGCATGGCCTTGGGCCGGGAGTCGATGGCGTTGCCGGAATAGTCCTTGATATAATCGGTATAGCCGATTTTAAAATAATCGGTCGCTCCGACGGTAACATCCGATGAAAAATGGATCGTCATTACGTCTCTGCCGTCCCTCTGGCTCCAGGTCAGGTTTTTAAGGTCAGCAGCCGTAAACTCTTTCAGGGCGATCCCTTCTTCAGCGTATAGAGTGATTTTTTTCAATGCGTCGGAAGGAGCCGCCGTCTGGCGCTCGTCGGGGATCAGCTCGTTGAAGATCACTTCCAGCTTATTTCCCTTGCCTGTCCTGGTCACGATCTTGCCCACCGGCCCGATGTTGTCCGCAACCGTCGGCGCTGTTACCAGAAGCCTGTCTCCAAGGGTCAGCTGGCTGCCGCTTACGGGATTTTTTTCCTTCAGTTTGACGCTGTCGATAAAGTCAAGGGTGATGGTCTCCCCTGCTTTGATGTCGGTTTCAGGGAAGGTCACCTTTGCGATCTGATTGGTGATCCATTCCACCTGACCGGATGCCGGGTCAACGGAGGTCTTTCCCACCGTCAGGGACTCCGCCAGCTCATTCAGGCTCCAGATTCCGCTGCCGTCTCCCGCCGTACCGTCTGCCGGAACCGGCGTCACGTCCATAGGCTTGGGAAAGACGACCATCATCATATCTATTTTCCCGGCTTCCTGACGGTAGGAATACGCCACGGGCAGGTTCTTATCCACCGCCTGCAGCGGGAGGACATCATATGAGAGAACTTTTCCCTGGCTGCCCTCTGCGGTGCTGACCTTTACGCAGACGATCTTTGCCCATCCGTCCTGAATGCCGTAAATGACGCCATCGGCAGTTTCATATCCATCGCCGGCCTTGAGCCTTTCGACATTGGAGCTGTCGAAGATGACCATTTCGTCGTCTGATGCCGCAGGAACGTCGATCTTTTTGCTTTCACCGACATTCACCGCCGTCGTGCCGTCCGAAAAACCCGTCAGTCCCGCATCACTCGCTGATTTCACGGAGCTCAACACCGCGTCATACATCTCATAGAATCCACCCAAGGTGATAAAGGGACCGATTTCATCCCGTTCCTCGGTATTATAGCCGTTGTACAGGCGAAGGTCCGCAGCCGCGGCAAGCGTCTGATCGTCTGAAAGCGAATCAAAATCTTCCTGTCCCGCTTCCTTCAGGTTATACTTCTCCAGCAGGTCCATCGTATCGCTCAAGGGCTCTCCGAAGTAGAGGCTGTCGTTGAACACGGTGAAGAACAGGGTCTTCAGCATCTCTCCCTCGAAATCTCCGATATCTCCGTCGAAATTTCCCGCCAGGCTCTCATAGAGGACCACCGCGGGATACCGGTAATCCATACCGCGGCTGCTGTTAAACGCAACCGTGTTATCCTTCAACGCATTATACTTTTCCAGGACGTCAGATGCTTCCGTGATGGTATCCGCTTCGGACAAATTTTTTTGAAGCATCATTTCGATCTTTTCCGTATCCGGACCGACTTTGTAATCGCTGTAGCCGGTCCAGTCCAGGTCGTTTTCCGCGTCCTCCAACGCCGGAACGGCCGCGCTTCCGGAGATCACGTTTCCTCCGGCTTCCGTGGCCTGATAATACAGCGTGTCCCCTTCGCTTTTGCTGAGGCACACGTAGATGGTCTTTGCACCGCCTTCGGTCTTCATCTTGTTGTAAATATCGCAGTAAGAGAATTGGTCAAAGCGGTCAAGTTCATACATGCTGTCCTCTTCAAGCCCCAACTCCAGAGAGTCGAGCTGAGCCGGCGCATTTTGAAACTTTATCTTCAAGAAATAGTAACCGTTGTCGGCATACTGCCCCGTTACCGAAACCGATGGGCCTGCTGACGGACCAGGTTCACCCGCAAATGCGATGTTGGTTCCAAAACAGGTAACCAGCATCGCAAGAGTCAGGAACAAACTCATGAATTTTTTCATCATACTTCTCCTTCATGCTGTTGGAAGGTTCCGAATACCACCGGCTTTTTATCCTGTACCATGATCCTGCCCTTGCAGAGCACCGTCTCAATATCCAGGGTCTTTTCGTCGAGAAGGCAGAGGTCCGCGTCGTATCCGGCCGCGATCATTCCCTTGCTCTGCAGCTTCAGGATCCGCGCAGGATTTATGGTCACCGCTCTGAGGGCGGTTTCAAGGGGAATTTTCTGAACCAGAACGCAATTCTGGATCTCCTTGAAGATGCCGTCCGATTTTCCTACTCCGATGCCGATGTATTCCTTTTTCTCATTGAAGATAGGCATACTTCCCTGGGCGTCTGAGGAAATGGTGAAGTGGTCGGCGGAAACGCCCTCGTCCAGAAGCCGTTTTATTCCCTTGCTCGTCCTCACTTCGCCGTCCTGCTCTTCCCAGAATTCCGGGTCGCTGCTTGCGGTAAAGTCGATATATCCGCCTTTTTTCGCGTATTGGATTCCCTGCTCGAACAGTTCCGGGTTCCGGTTGATGTGAGTCGGAAGGAACTGGGTGATGGGAATTTCCGTCTTTTCCACGGCTTCCAGGATCAATTCCATCTTTCTCTTGCCGTCGCCCAGATGCACGTTCACGATTCCGGCTTTTCCGGAAAGCATTCCGCCAACCCTTGCGTCCGCCGCCAATTGGTTGAATTCCTGCTGGGAGGGCTGGGAGGACCTGTGATCGGAGATGGCGATTTCTCCCACTCCGATCACCTTATCCACCACGAGAAAATCCTTCATAACGTCCCCGGTCACGGTGACCACCGGGATCCGGTAAGAGCCCGTGTAAATATAGGTGCTCATTCCCTCCTCCTCCAGGCCTTTGGCTTTGGCTAAGAGCGACACCATGTTCCGGGTAACTCCGTCGGTGCCGAGGCAGCCTACCGCCGTCGTTATTCCCGACGTGGTAAAGTCGGTCAGCAGAGCCTCCGGCGTCCTCGTATTATATCCGCCTTCGCCTCCGCCCCCCATCATATGGGTGTGGCTATCGATCAATCCCGGGATCAGCACCCTGCCGGAAGCGTCAATTTCCGTTACCAGATCCGGCTTACCGGAAAATTCGACTGACAACCCGTCTTCTACGGCGGCTATCTTTCCGCCGACGAGGAGCACATCCTTTTTCCCAAGGAAATCAGGCTGATAAACTTTCGCATTTTTTATGATTGTAATCATCTGTCTCTCCATTATACGAAATCAATCATCACTGCGATGACAACGAATATTGTTCCCAGAATAAACAGGAATCCCTGCATTTTTATCTGGAATTTTGCCCATTTCATCCAGTTGATCCTGGCTACGCCCAAAACGCCCAGCAAGCTGGCGGAACAGGGAGTAAACGCGTCAACAAATCCGGAACCCAGCTGATAAGCCAGAACCGCGATCTGCCTTGATACGCCGACGATATCGGAAAGAGGCGCCATGATCGGCATTGTCAGCGCCGCCTGGCCGGAGTTAGAGGTTACCACCAGGTTGAATAAGCTCTGGAAGATATACATGAACCACGCGGTGATTACAACCGGCAGTCCGCCTAACGCGACTCCCATTCCATGAAGGATCGTGTTCAGCGAGGATGCCACCGTAGCGTCGGATCCGCCCAGAACGAGCAGGATGCCCTTTGCCATACCGACTACGACAGCAGTGCCGGCCAGGTCCGCGACTCCGCCCTGGAAAGAGGACGCCATTTCATTGATTGTCATGCCGTTCAGCTTGAATATGATGGCGATGACGCCGGCCACAAAGCCCATGACAAAGAACTGTGACGCGATTTCCGGAATATAGTAGCCGCGCTGGGTAACTCCCCAGATGATCCAGATCAGCACAGCGAGCATATCCAGAAGGATCAGCTTGTGCCCCAGCTTGAATTCGCTGTGAAGATCCGCGCTTTCCTCCTGGATCTTATTTCTGAAATAGGAATCCAGCTCGTATACCGCCGACAGCTTGGGATTCTTTCTGATCTTTTCAGCATAGACCATCATGTAGGCAGCTCCGGCTGCGGTGACGACGAAGAACATGATGATCCTGAAAGGCGCTCCGGATAAGACGGGCACTCCCGCGATTCCCTGAGCTACCGCGACGCTGAAGGGGTTCATCCATGATGTGGCGTTTCCGATCTGCGCGGATACGAANNNNCCGCCACGATGGAGTCATACCCCATGGCGATTACAAAGGGCACCATGATCATCGCAAACGGAATACATTCCTCCGACATGCCGAATACCGCTCCGCCCAGCGCAAAGAGCAGGAACAGCAGCGGCAGGGAATACCTCTCCAGGCCGTGGGTTTTTCGTATGAAGGCATAGATGCCCGCTTCCACGGCTCCTGTCCTCATGATCACCCCGAAGGCGCCTCCTACTACCAGGATCAGGGCGACGATTCCTACGGCGGAACCGTATTTGTCTCCGGTCACCAAGCCTTCAAACAGATAGTTCAGAACTCCGAACCCTCCGAAGTCGTCGGTTCCCCAAACCGTGGCTATATTGTGCAGTTTTTTGCTCGTATCGTAGATTTGGTCGCCGTACATGCCGTAGAGCACCGAATCCGTCAGACCGACGGCGTCAAGCTGATCCTGAGTCCAGCCCGAGGGATCCGTCGCAAGCAGATCGTCCAGAGCCGCCTTGTCGATCCCAAGATCGTCGAGTTTAGCCGTGTCGCTGTCTAAAGTCGTCAGCAGAGAATCAATCTCATCCGTATTCAGGTTATAGGCGTAGCGGAAAGAGTCCGGTATCAGGACCGTCTTCGTCTTCTCCGCTCCGCTGGCATCGGTATAGGACACATCGTCGGTGCTGAACTTACCGGCAGGGATGACAAAGGTCAAAAGCCATACTGCAATGATAACGAAAAAGATAATTGCGTAGGTATGGGGCGCTTGAAACTTTGTCAGCTTGCTTTCAAGTGTATCAAGGTTTTTTTCTTTCATTCCATTTCCCTCCTTATAATAGGTTACTTGCCATTATTAACGCAAGGATCGTGCCAGTGTTGAAAAGAGGCCGGATGTACAGCCGAAAAAAAATCTGCCAGGCGCCGTTCTTCGGGGCTCTTCTCGTGAAAAGCCTGTAGCGGCTGGCAGAAATCCGGTTTAACTTATTTTACCTGTTTTGAAATGAATTATTCCTTTCTGAGAGGAATTACCTTCTTTTCCCTTTCATAAATCGGTTGAAATTGGGGGTTATTGTTTATGTATTTCAGCCCATTTAGGGTGAGCCTCATTCCGACCCTGCCCACCGACTTGGTGATCAAGCCCAGCTCCTGCAGGTCGTCGGTCCTCCTGCGGATCTTTTCTTCCGTCATATACGGGAAATTTGCCTTTGCTTCCATCGCCACGGTTTTTCTGCTGATGGTAAGCCCCTTTTCGGTAAACTCCCTGATGGCGCTGAGAATAAAGAGATATTCGCCGAGGTTTCCCCTCTGGCAGAGCGCTTCGTCGTAGGCCCCCGACGCCGGCCTTGACTTCACGGAGCTGTCAAACAGGTCATCCGGAAGATCCGTAAGCCGGACGATGTTGTCCTCGCTGACCGCGATACAGTATTCCACCGTGTTTTCCAGCTCTCTGACGTTTCCGTTCCACCGGCTTTTCCGAAGAACGTCCATGACCTCATCGGACAGCCGGAGGTTTTCCCTGCCGTATTTGCTGATGAAATGCGACACAAGGGCGTCGATGTCCTCTTCCCTTTCGTTCAGGGACGGGATCTTCAAATAAAATTTCCTCAACCGGTAATAGAGGTCTTCCCTGAAAGTGCCGTCGCTGCACATCTGGGGCAGGTTTTTATTGGTGGCCGCGATGATCCGCACGTCGATGGGAATATTTTCGCTGCCGCCCACCCTTCGGATCTCCTTCTCCTGAAGGACTCTCAGCAGTCTGGTCTGAATCTTCAGGGAGATATCTCCGATCTCATCGAGAAAAATGGTTCCGCCGTTTGCCTGCTCGAAGATTCCGACCTTGCCGCCTTTCTTCGCGCCCGTAAACGCGCCTTCCTCATACCCGAACAGCTCGCTTTCCACCAGGTCCTCCGAGAGAGCGCTGAAATTGACGGCTACGAAGGGGCCTCTGCTCCTGTGGGAGTCATTGTGGATCGCGCTTGCGAACAGTTCCTTGCCCACCCCGCTTTCTCCGTAGATCAGAATGCTCAACTCCGATTTTGCCAGCTTTTTCGCCACATGGATGGTATCCTGCATGGTCCGGGAGGGCCCCACGATATCGCCAAACCTGTATTTCGCAAAGTAACCCCGCTTGATGAGGCTCTGCCGCAGCTTGGTTTCCATGTCCTTGTTCTCTTTCGTGTTCTTGATGGTGCATACCGTGGTGTCGCTGCTCTCGATCCGAAACTTGCTGATGATGAAATCTCCGTCGTTGAGCCGGAACAGTTTATCCGACATATCTTTCGGGGAGATCAGGTACTCTCTTACACTCTCGTCCTCGATGGCGTTATTGATCAGCTCTCCGGCGGAATGGCCGCCAAAGATCTCCTTGCTCTTCTCGTTGAAGATGGAGATTACCCCGTTGCCGGTAAAGGCGATGATCCCGTCGTTAATCTTGTTCAGCACCCTGGCAAAATTCCGGTTGGTATTGGATATTTCGTTGAAAAGGCTGTATAAGTGCTTGCTGAGGCCGATCATGGTCTCACGGTATCTCTGTGACACCAGCTCCAGCTTCTGATCCATCAGATCGAGCCGCTTCAATATTTCAACGATGGTGGAGACATCGATGGTTCTCGCGCCCAGGTTGATCACCGTGCGCACGTGGGCCGGCACCAGAGACGCTTCTCCCGCCGTCAGAGCGAGATCGGCGGTCTGATAGAGCCGGCACCCGGGGTAGTAAGGGATATAGTCGATATAGTCGATCCCCATCCCCTTCAGGGATTCGATGCACAGGAACACATTTTCCCTCAGATCGTTGACGAAATATGCCTTTGTTCCCTTTGGAATACCGAACAGTTTCTGAATGTTTTCAACGTTGACGGATCGCTGCGCAACGAGGACGGGACATTTGGGGTCCACGAATTCCGCCATCTCATCCGCCAGTATCTTTGAGCTCATGACTACGAGATCCGCCTCAATCAGGCCTTGCACGCCCTCCTCCTGGGAATAGCCCTCGATCTCGATATAATCTTCCAGGAAGTATTTCATCTGGGCCCACAGGGTGTTCTTCGTCTCCTTCGAACCCGCCACAATGGCCAACTTTTTTCTTTCCATTTCGGCACCTCGTTTTCGCCGGCCGTCTTTCATCGATAATTCCGGACGTCAGGCATTTTCCCCGCCTGTAAGCCGGTAGACCGCTTCCGCGTATATCTCCCCAGCCCTCAGCATCTGGGAGAGCTTCGCGGCTTCATTCTTCTGATGCTCCAGCTCCGGATCTCCGGGAAACAGAGGCCCGAAGGCCATGCAGTTGGGGATCGCTCTCGCAAAGGTCGCTCCGCCGATAGCGGTGGGTTGGCTCTCCGTATCGCCGCTGATCCTCCTGTAGACCTCCAGCAGTGTCTTGACGACGGGATTATCCGATTCCTGATAGATCGAATGGATATGATCCAGCTCTTCCATGCTGAAACCGGCTCCGAGAACGGCGGGCTTCATCGCCTGCCAAACCTCTTCCTTCGACTTTGTCGCCGGATACCGGATATCCACCGTGATCGCGACGCCGCCAAGATTGCCGGAGCCGTCGGAGCTGCCGGCGTCAAAATCGATCTTCCCGACGTTAAAGGTAAGCCGCCCCGACAGATCGTCCTCCATCGCGCATCCGATTTTGCTTCCGTCCAGGGCGAAACCGATCTTATCGTTATAGAATTTTACAAGGCGGTTTGCGTCCTCATTGGAAAACGCCGCGTCCCCCAGCAGGTCCATCGCCATGGAAATCGCGTTCCTTCCCCTTTCAGGGTACGCCGCGTGAGCCGGCCTGCCGGTGACCGTGACGGTCAGCCGCTCCCCGGCGATGGCTGTCTTTGTTTCATATTCCTTCCCGGCAGCTTTTTGTTTGATCTGGGCTTCCGTTTCCACCAGCAACCCAGGCGTCCCCAATATCCGGATCACCGCCTGGCTTGCGACGACGTTGGCGGCGCTTCCTCCCGTGAGGCTCTCCAAGAAAAGGCCGCCGGTTTCCGGAGCCGCTGTTTTTCCGGCTTCGGATCCTTCATTTTTCTTTGTGATTTCAAACTCCAGCAGCCCTTTTTCGCACTGGATCAGCGGGAAGTCCGCGTCG
>DLFX01000317.1 GCA_002482405.1 Firmicutes bacterium UBA7709
CTGCGATTTACCGTATATGGACGCAATATATACTCGATCGGGTCCAATATGAACGCAACGAAACTGTCGGGGATCAACACCGACCGGATTATCATATCGGTTTACGCCATCAGCGGATTTCTCGCCGCCGTCACAGGCCTGCTCTACGTTGCCAGGCTAAATGCCGCTGAGGCACTGATCGGACAGGATTTTACCCTTAAGGCAATAGCAGCTACATTAATCGGCGGTACGTCATTCCAGGGAGGAAAAGGAGGTGTGGGCAATACGATCATTGGAGCGCTGATCATGGTATTCCTGGCTAACGGGATGAATCTGATGGGTATCTCCAATCTTTGGCAGGATGCGGTGTTTGGCTTTATCATAATACTGTCGGCGCTCATAGAAAAAATAACGTCCAGACAGATGGCAACTCATTAATGCAGCCTTAAGTTATCTCATTAAAAAATTATAATAAGGGAGGAATATCTAATGAAATTTTCTAAAAAAGCCTTGGCATGTCTGTTATCATGTCTGCTGAGTATGTCCTTATTTGCAGCCTGCGGTTCGGATTCTTCGGAAACAAACGGATCAGACTCCGCTCAAAGCACAGATGGCGACATAAACATTACGTTTATCGTAAAGAACCTTGTGAACCCGTTCTGGGTCAGCACGAAGGAGGGAGCCCTTGCCGCGGCAAAGGACTATGGTGTTAACGTAGAAGTGCTCGCTCCTCTGAAAGCGGATAACAACGAGGAGCAGATCCAGGAAGTTGAACAGGCAATCGCAAAAAAAGTTGACGCAATCGTAATCGCTCCCGCAGATTCCTCCGGAATCGTTCCGGCGATCAAGGGAGTAAACGAGGCAAACATTCCTGTCATTAACTTCAACACCAAAATCAAAGGGGACGAGGCGAAATATGAATCCTTCATCGTTGCAGAAAATTACTCGGTAGCCCAAAAAGTGTGCACAAAGCTTGCTGAAATGATGAACAAGGAAGGCGAACTGATCCTGCTCACAGGAGTGACCGCTTCGCAGAGCACCATCGACCTTACAAAAGGCGCTCATGACGCTCTCGCGGAGTATCCTGGCATAAAGATTGTAGCGGAACAGACCGCCAATTTTGCGCGCGCGGACGCAATGACGGTGACACAGAACCTCCTGCAGGCTAATCCGAATGTAAAAGCAATCTACGCGGAGAATGACGAAATGGCTCTTGGCGCTTATGAGGCTGTGGCACAGGCAGGGAAAACCGATCAGATCATGATTGCGGGCACCGACGGAAACGCGGATGCGATCGCCGCGGTAAAGGATGGGAAATTGGCGCTGACCTGCAACAAGGATCCTTATATGCAGGGATATAAAGCGGTGGAAGCCGCCGTAAAATTTCTGAAGGGCGAACAGATCGAGAAGCAGATATTAGTAGAAGCCAGCCTTGTCACCAAAGACACGATACANNATACAGTAGTTGGACTTGTAAATTGGTTTGAATGCAACCGGGCATTTCAGACAAATGCCTGGTTGCGCTTGAACCTTTTCAGCCGGATATGGATACACAGGAGGAATGATATGAAAAGATTGGAAGGCAAGGTGATCGTTATAACGGGAGGAGCAAGAGGCATCGGATATGAAATCTGCAAGCGGTTTACCGAAGAGTCCCCTGCCCGGATTTATTCTTTGGATGTTGAGGAAGCCGGATATGAACATGAGCTCGTAAAATGCGTAAAAGTGGATATTACAAACCGCAGCGAGGTCGCCGGCTTTGCCGAAATGGTGAAGAATGCTGAAAACCGGATTGACGTCATTATCAATAACGCCGCGATTACCAGGGACGCTATGCTCCACAAAATGACCGAGGAGCAATGGGATGCGGTAATCAATGTAAATTTGAAGGGAGCTTTCAATATCACGCAGGCGGTAGTTCCCTTTATGTTGGAGCAGAAAAAAGGAGCCATTATNNCCCTCGGGGAGCGGAGTCTATGGGAATATCGGGCAGACCAATTACGCGGCAACCAAAGCCGGGCTCATCGGCATGACTTACACCTGGGCGAAGGAGCTGAACCTGAAGGGCGGAGAAATCAGGTGCAACGTACTGGCTCCCGATAACGTCGAAACGGAAATGGCAAAAACGATTCCCGCTAAAATATTAGATCCGCTGATTGCACGGACTCCGCTGAAGAGGATGTGCCAGCCCATAGAAGTTGCAAACACTGCATTATTCCTTGCAAGTGACGAGGCCTCTTTCATCAACGGCCAGGTGGTATGCTGCAACGGAGGGTTGAGATTATAGGTGAAGAGATGAGAAACGTTTACATCATAGAAGGAAAGAGAACTGCAATCGGAAAATTTTTGGGAGGCCTGTCGGACGTCAAGCCCGGAGAGATAGCTTCCCAGGTCGTCAAGGCGGTAATAAGCAATACGGGCCTTGATAGCGGCACGATTGACGAAGTATTTATCGGGCACCAGCATTCGGCTGGCCAGGGCCCAAGCATCGCCCGGCGCATACAGCTCGAAGCGGGCATCCCCGCCGAAGTTCCGGCTACCACGGTGAACATGCAGTGCGGAAGCGGGATGAAAGCGATCTTCTGCGGCTATCAATCCATTCAGGCCGGAAGCGACGCCGTCCTGTGCGGCGGCGTTGAAAACATGTCGCAGGTGCCGTTTATTCTGAGCAATAAGGTGAGAAAAGGCGTAAAGATGGGCAACGACTCTGTGGGGGTTCAGGATTCCCTGTTCTGCGACGGCCTGATCGATCAGTTTTACGGATATTTGATGGGCATGACTGCGGAAAATGTGGCGGAGCTTGTTGGTGTGACCCGGGAAGAACAGGATGAATATGCCGTGGTTTCACAGAACAGGGCGCAGGCGGCGGTCGAATCCGGGCGCTTCGCGGATGAGATCATTCCCATCGTCTACAAAGACAGAAAAGGAAATCAGGTTGTCTTTGACACAGACGAATCCTATACAAAGGATACGACTTTGGAAAAGCTAGCTGTCCTTCAGCCGGCTTTTAAAAAGGATGGAACGGTTACTGCCGGCAATTCCTCACAGTTAAACGACGGCGCGGCGGTCATTCTGTTGGCTTCGGAAGAAGCGGTAAGAAAAAATGGCTGGAAACCCATAGGTGAGATTGTCGCTTTGGGGCAGAAGGGTATCGATCCTTCCATTATGGGGCTTGGCCCCGTAGGCGCGATAGAAAACGCGCTGAACGCAGCGGGAATGGGATTGGGAGATATTGATCTGATTGAATTGAATGAAGCGTTTGCCGCCCAGGCGGTCGGAGTAATCAATCAATTGAGTCAAAGATATGACATCCCGAAAAAAACGATTTTAAATATAACAAACGTTAATGGCGGTGCAATCGCGCTGGGACATCCCGTCGCCGCGTCGGGCACGAGAATCGTGGTCAGCCTTCTGCATGAGATGCGGAAACGGGAGACCGCAAAGACCGGCTTGGCCTCATTATGTATAGGCGGCGGAATGGGAATCGCACTTATCATCAGAAAAATGTAGGAGGGAACTGGGTGTTAAACGAGAAGTTTGTGTCTGCACAGGAAGCGGTTTCACATATAAAAGATGGGGCAGTCATGGGCATCGGAGGATTTCTTGGAATTGGCTCCGCGGAGGAAATTTTTCTGGCAATCNNCGGGACCGATATCTGAATGAGGGCCATCCGAGAGATATCACCATGGTGCATACCGGAGGCGTTGGAGACGGAGATTCTGCCGGAGCGAACGTTCTGGCGCAGAAAGGTCTGGTCAAGAGAATGATCGGAGGGCATTTCGCGAGGATGCCGAAGCTTGGGGCCATGATCGAGCAGGAAATCATAGAAGGATACAACATTCCGCAGGGGATTCTGGCTCACCTGTACCGGGAATCGGCTGCCGGGAGGCCCAGACTGATCTCAAAGGTCGGACTGAAGACGTTTATCGATCCCGAATACGGCGGTGCGAGGCTGAACAGCATTGCAAAGGAGGAGCTTGTTGAGAAGATCATAATTGACGGCGAGGAATACCTGGCATATAAGGTTCCAAAGGTCAATGCAGCCGTTATAAGAGGCACTTCCGCCGACGAGCAGGGAAATATCAGCTTTGAAAACGAACCCCTGACGCTGGAGGGAATATCCATTGCCACCGCCGCGAAAAACAACGGCGGAATCGTGATCATTCAGGTCGACAAAATCGTCAGAAAGGGTTCCATCCTGCCGCAGCATGTCAAGATTCCACATATCCTGGTGGATTACATCGTCGTCGCGGAGGACGTTGAAAAGAACCACAGGCAGAATTACGGGACATATTTCGATCCCCGGTTTACGAGGAATGACATTCTGATCCGCGGCAACGCAGCTTACGAGCCGATGGGAATCAGAAAAATTATCGCGAGGCGGGCGGCAATGTGTTTAAGCAGAGAGTATAAGGTCGTAAATTTCGGCATTGGAATTCCTGAAGCCGTCGTGGCGGTATTGAATGAAGAGGGGCAGAATGAACTGTTTACGCCAATCATAGAAAGCGGTATCGTGGGGGGCGTCGCCCTGGGAAATATGAACTTCGGAGCCTCTATCAACCCGGATGCCATCATAGATCAGACCTATATGTTTGATTATATTGACGGAGGAGGCCTGGATATCTCTTTCCTGGGACTTGCTCAGGCTGACGCCGGAGGAAATATCANNACCAAGGTGACGGGATGCGGAGGTTTTATCGATATTTCGCAAAACGTGAAAAATCTCGTCTTTACCGGCACCTTTATGGCTGGCGGGCTGGAAATAGAATTGAACGACGGTGAACTTTTCATCAAAAAAGAGGGAACCATTAAAAAGTTCGTAAACGCCCTGCAGCAGATCACGTTCAGCGGAAAGATCGGTTTGGAAAATAAAAAAGAGGTGATCTTCATAACCGAAAGAGCCGTTTTCAAGCTGACGGAAGAGGGTTTGAAGCTGACGGAAATTGCTCCGGGCGTCGATATTGAAAAGGATATCGTCCCAAACATGGAATTCAGGCCGCTTATACCGGAAACGGTGAAAGTGATGGATTCAAGAATTTTTGTTGACCGACCCATGAATTTAGAATTTTAAAAGCGGAAGAGAAGTGATGTTAATGAAATGTATACAAATGNNCAAAAGCGGTAGTGAAAGAAATCGGGATGCCGCGCGTAAACGAAGGCGAAGCGTTGCTGAAAGTTTTGTACGGCGGTATCTGCGGGTCGGATATGGGACTGTACAAGGGCAAGATGCAAACTTACGCCACATACCCCAGAACACCTGGCCATGAGCTGTCTGCGGAAATTATCGAGGTCGCTGAAAAAAATGATTACAATTTAAAAAAAGGCATGATCGTGAC
>DLFX01000277.1:0-2903 GCA_002482405.1 Firmicutes bacterium UBA7709
GCTTTTATTAAACCTAAATTTCCCTCCTGGATCAGATCCAGGAACAGCATGCCCCTTCCGACATACCGCTTTGCGATGCTGACGACCAGCCTCAAATTGGCTTCACAGAGCCGCTTCTTGGCCTCCTCGTCCCCCTGCTCCATCAGCTTCGCGAGTTCGATTTCCTCCTCCGCGGACAAGAGCGGGACTTTGCCGATCTCCTTGAGATACATCCTGACGGGATCGTCAACGGCGATGCCTTTTGGAAGAGTCGACTCCAGATCGATTTCTCCGCCTTCATCGATGTTGATATCATCCAGTGCAGCGTCCGGATCTTCATGCTCCAAAGCGATGATCTCAAAATCGTCGGGATCGACCTCGGAAACGATCTCAATCCCCATGGAGATCAAAGAATCGTACAGGTCATCCATCTGATCCTTGTCCATATCGACGTTTTCCAGATAATCCGATATCTCTCTATAGGAGATGGAACCTTTGCTCTTTGCCTTTTCAAGCAATTCGTTCACATATTCAAACTTCTTATCATCCTGGCTTTCTTCATAGTCCATGCGAACCACCTACCTTCTATCCTTGTTTTTTTCTCTCTGTATTTCCATCAATTCCATTGTAAGGGCTTCGATTTTATCCCGGTCCTTTTCATCCTCCAGTATGGAGATGATCTGAATGATTTCCTTTTCCCGTTTTACCAATCTGGCCGTTTCAATTCGTGTAACGCAGTCCTGAAAGACCTGCTCGTCCTTATCTGCCAGCTGGATGTTATCGATGATATCCCGCAGGAACCGGTCATCATCCGCTTCCAGACTGTCTTCGATCTTTTTCATGTCGATTTCCTCATCGTCCTTGTAGACCGAGAGGATCAGCTCGTAAATCTTATATGCCGGGGAACTTCGGAAGACCCAGTCGTAAGGCTTTATTCTGGGAACATAACCGCTTTTCAGAAGCATAAGCTTGATCAGGTACTTTTCGATCATAGTCCCTGTTCCGGCGCTCTTACCGTCCCGCGTCTGCCCAGCCGCTGCCTCCCGAAGGGGCGGCGCGGTTGAATTCCTTGCATTTTCGGTATTATTATTGCCATTAATCTCCAGTCTTATAGCACCTTCCGAAATTTTTGTTTCCCGGGCAATTTTTTTGATATAAACGTCCGCTTCAACCGGACTCAGATCTCGTAAGATCTTCGCTGTTTCCTGAAGAAATTCAACACTTCCTTCCGTTGTACCAAGGTCCAGCCTCTGTTTCAGAAGGTGGATCTTGTAGTCGGCAAAGGGCATCGCGTTTTGGACCAACTTGATGAATTCGTCCTTTCCGTTTTTCTTTATGAACTCGTCGGGATCTTTCCCGTCGGTTACATGCAGCACTTTTACCTTGCAACCCGCCTTATGGAGAATATCCATACCCCGCAGTGCGGCGGCCTGGCCGGCCGCATCGGAATCATAGGACAGGATCACATTTTCCGTATAGCGCTTCAGCATAGCCGCCTGGTTTTCCGTCAGCGCAGTTCCCAAGGATGCCGATACATTCCTGACGCCGTGCTGATAAAGAGAAATGACATCCATATATCCTTCAACAAGAATCACGTAATTTTCTTTATTTATATCCTGTCTTGTCAGGTTTAATCCGTACAAGTTGTTTTTCTTCAAAAAAACCGCCGATTCCGGTGAATTCAGATATTTTGGGGTGCCGTCCCCGAGGATTCTCCCGCCGAAACCGATGACCTTTCCCCTGGTGTTTATAATCGGAAAAATCACTCTGTCTCTATATTTGTCATAGTATTTTCCGTTTGATTGAGATATGAGTCCCAGATCAAGAAGTGTACGGGGGTCGACGCCTTTTTTCACGAAATACCGATACAGGCTGTCCCATTCCGCGTCAGCATAGCCGATCCCGAATTTCCGGAGCGTCGCGGGCTCGATGCCGCGCTTCTGCATATATTCATAGCCGGGATTAGGGCCTGATTTGAAAGTCTGATAAAAGAATGCCGCCGCCTCCCGGTTGATTTCATAGAGGGCGGACTTTTCCCGTTCTCCTTGAAATTTTCCGCTTTTGATTTCGATGCCGTATTCGCCCGCCAGCTTTTCAATGGCCTCGGGAAAATCCAGATTATGATACCTCTGGACAAATTCGATCACATCGCCGCGGGCTCCGCAGCCGAAGCAGGTAAAGATCTGTTTTGTGTCAGAGACAACAAAAGAAGGTGTCTTCTCGCTGTGGAACGGGCAAACGCCCTTATAGTTGTTCCCCGTTTTTTTCAGAGGCACGTGGCGTCCGATCACATCAACAATGTTGCACCTGCTTTTAATTTCATCTACTATATTATCACTAAACCCCGCACCCACTTTTGTCTCCGCTGTAACATAACCCAGAACACTTCAAACCATGATTTCCATAATCTCTGAGAAACCACAGTTACATATTCGACAAAAGTTGTCCCATTCCTTTTTTCTTTAAAAAATTTTTTTTACTTCCATCCTTTTGGAATGAACAGCTCGCTGTAAATATTCAGCGCATATCGGTCCGTCATGCCCGCAATATGGTCCTTTACCACCTCGTCGATCCCGAATTCCCCGATCATGCCGCGGGTTTCCGCAGGCAGCGCCTTCGGGTTTTTGACGTAGTAATCATAGAGGGAAAAGATCATATTCCTTACCTTATCCAGCTCCTCATCCTTTTTTACGACCTTGCTGTGATATACGTTCTCAAACATGTACGATCTAAGCTTGTCCATGTAAAACTTGCAGTCGTCGCTCATGATGATCTGATCCCTGCCGTCGCTGTTCCGAATCAGATCGTATACCAGAGTATTGATCCGTGTGCGGTGGTTTCGGCCCAGCACGGCGACGCAGTCCGCCGGCAGGTCGCTTTCTTTGATCACGCCGCTTCTCAGCGCGTCGTCGATGTCGTGGTTG
>DLFX01000277.1:2920-3742 GCA_002482405.1 Firmicutes bacterium UBA7709
CTGCCCTTCCAGGGTGGCGGGCGTCGCGGACCCCGTATGGTTCACGATCCCATCCCTCACCTCAAAGGTAAGATTCATTCCTCTGACGCCGTTTCTCGATTCCAGCACTTCCACCACTCTGAGGCTCTGGACGTTATGCCGGAACCCGCCGGGATGCCTCTCGTTCAGAAATTCTTCTCCGTTATGTCCGAAGGGCGTATGGCCGAGGTCGTGGCCCATGGCAATCGCTTCCGCAAGATCCTCGTTCAGCGCCAGCCCTCTCGCAATGGTTCTCGCAATCTGGGAGACCTCCAGGGTATGGGTCAGCCTGGTCCTGAAATGGTCCCCTTCCGGCGCCAAAAACACCTGCGTTTTGTGCATCAGCCTGCGAAACGACTTGGAGTGGACGATCCGGTCCCTGTCCCTCTGATAATCCGTCCTTACCTCGCACTTTTCTTCCTCGTACTGTCTTCCCCTCGTTTCCGCGGCTTTGGCGGCAAAGGGAGACAACATCTCATATTCTCTTTTCTCAAGATCTTCTCTTAATATCATCTTTAATCTCCAATAAACAGCAGCCTTTTTCGGGCCGGGCCTGCGCCCAGTAAAACGTCTATCAATTAAAAATAAAAACTGAAAGGTTATACCTTATTTTACCTTTCAGTTTTTTATTAGTAAAGTGAAATCTGAACAGAACTCCTGTTACACTTCCCCTTCATTTGTTTCTTTTGCAGGATCTTCTATATGAAACGCCCGCACTAACAAAAATCCGGAAATAAATATAAAAGCGATATCTCCAAAAGTGCTTTCCAGAATGCCAAGGGCAAAAGTCAAAAGGATGCCGGA
>DLFX01000277.1:3768-7902 GCA_002482405.1 Firmicutes bacterium UBA7709
TGGAAACCAAAGTTTATACGAAGATAACAGCATAACAACTATAGTAAGCAGAATCAATTCCCAATGAATTACAAGCGTCTCTCTTCGGCGGATAATGGCTAGAATTTCTTCTCTCTGCAAAAGCAATGCTAAAATAAAGGCAGAAACCTGACCCCCTACAAATTGCCCCAACCATGGAGAAAAAGTATCATGGTCAAGTGAATACCATTTTATTTTATAAATAATATAGATTAAGACCATAACGATTAGAATAATCAGTGTATTCCAGAGAAAAGAAGAAATTCTTTGTTTTTTCATCATGAGTTCCTCCCTATGTTTTCAACCGTTCATTTTCAAGCCATCATCCTGACAGGACCTGGCGCTGAAAGCGCGGGCAAAGAACACGCCGGCCGGCGCTGAGGGCGATCTTCGATTGATTTCTTCCATCAGCTTTCCTCCTCCGGTTTAGCATACCTGTATTTTACTTCCTCAGCGTATCTTGGAATCGTAAGCTCATCATATTTTTTAATACTGATCCGAAAAGAATATTCATTCCGTATCTGTTCCAGGATTCCGTACTTGAGATTCAAAATATATTCAAGCCTGGAAGGATTTCCGATGGCCTGTACGGTATATGGAGGAGCTATGGGAACGGAATTGATCTCTACGTTATCTCCCATAAAGCTGATATCCGTAGTTGCCAATATCCTCTGGCCGTTGATCGCCACGGCTTCGGCTCCCCCTGATTTCAGCTTGTTTACCAGCTGGATCAGCGTATATATGATGCCGTTTTCATCATAGCCCAAATGATCGCCGTCATCGGTGACAGGCTCTTTTATGGTCACAATGAAGCCCGGCCCTTCCACATCTACAACGCCCGCTTCCATTTTATACCGCTCTACGATTGCGACCAATTCTTTTAAATAGGCGTTATCGGCTGCCTGCGCATTTTCGATCTCTGCTATTTTCCCTTCGTAATCCAGGAGCATCTGGTTGGCTGTTTTCTTCTCTTCCTGTATCTTTTTCAGCTCATCCTCATAGACATTCAGCTTGGTGGCGAGCACAAGGCCCCCTGATTCGGAGCCCTGCATGCTGCCAGCCTGTACCGATATAAGGAGTCCCATGAGCAAAGCCGCTCCAAATATTACTGCAACACCGCTTTTTACCTTCATCAATTTCCCCATATCAGAAACATATAGAAATACCCCTAATATAAGAAGACGATTTCAGGGTGCGATCTGCAACACCTTATTTAAAAAATCTCTGAAAATTTCCGGTAAATTTTATGCCGGTTTCTATTTTAAGAATTTTATACTCTCTGCGATCTTTAATGTTTCTTCCTCGCTGATATGGGTCATAATCACGAAGATCGAGCGGTCGTGCTGCCAAATAATGCTGTAGCGGTCCCCCTTCACGATAAGGGTTCCAGCCTCTCCGTTGACGGCGATGTCCTCCATTGAAGCGTCTTCCGTATCGTAATTGACGCTTGAGTTCTCGGAGTACTGCCCGTAATCGATAAAGTCCCCATCTTTGTTCGCATAGATGATGGATTTCATCGAGTCGTGGTTTTCAGCGGAGTCGACATAATAGCCCTCCGGTACGTAGGTGGGCGCATACGCGTCTTTCCAGTCAACATTCCGGGCCTTTTCCTGTCCCTGGTCCTCTTCCAGGCGAAATTCCGTATACTCCGGCTTCACATCCATGAAAAGATTGAGGACTCTGACGCGGAGAGCGTCTGTGGTAAACAGTGAAATGGAAACTGCCGCACCGATAATCAGAATCGCAACGGCAACCTTCTGACATGGCTTCATCCGTGACAATCTGCCGCGGGACTTCTTCCTTTTCCGCATTGCCTGATCCAGCCTGCTTTTAAACTCCGATTGCTTCTGGACCGATACCTCTGGATCGCTCTCGTTCAGCTCCTGATTTTCCATTATCAGCTTTTCCCCTTCAAGAATCGCCACCCGCTTCATCGCTTCATGGAAAAGTCTGCCCTCATAAAGGGCCCGGCGTGATTGTTCGTCACAATTATTTTTCATGTTTACCGTCCCCCTTTTCCATCAGAGCCCTTGCTTTCCGTCTCGCCCTGGTAAGAGACTGCCTGACACTGTTGACTTGAATGCCGATTTCATCTGCAATTTCCTTATCGGTCTTGCCGAGATAATATTTGTCGATCAGCAAGCTTGAATCCCTTTCCGGCAGCCTTGAGATCACTTCCGCCAGATCCTCGATCCGCTCGTCGTATGTATATTGCGCTTCTTCCAGTTCCGCTATCTCTTCGCAGATATCATGGTCGTTTCCGAAATAAATATGTTTTTGCCGGACTGCGCTCCGCTTGATAAAATCGATCGACACATGCTTGGAGGTCTGGATGATATAATATACGATCTCCCGCTCCCCCAGCGTCTTCAAAACATCTATTTTTTCGATGAGCCTGATAAACGTGTCGTTGACCAAATCCTCCGCATCCTTCCGGGTTCCTATTTTATTTCTGATTTTCTTGTGCACAAGCCGATTGTACTTATCATATAGAGCTAAAATAAATTCCCTGTCTTCATCTTTTTCAATCATTGTAATCGTGGACAGCAACATAGATCAATCCCTTACCCTTTCGATTCCGAACCGTTCCCTTCTTCCTTATTGTACCAGAAAGCCGGCAGTCTTGTCCATTTCATACTTAAATGCAAATAATATCCTGAAGAGAAAATTTTAAACCAACCGGGACCTGACCGTTAAAAGTCAAGTCCCCGTTCAACCCTTGCGCCAAACGCTTCGTCGGCCCGGGTAAAAAAATTCACGACCTTCCGCTGTACTTTATCATCCACAAACATCAGGTGATCTACGATATTATCCACCAGGCGATCCTGTTCCTTCGGCGACATCGCACGATACCGTTCCCCTGCCTGAATAAAGTCGTCGCCCTTTACGGACTGGGCCCTCCCAATGGTCCCCTCCAAGTACATCGAGGCCACAGTCCGGCTCTGGGCGACTGCCGCCGAAACGGGATACCGGGCCTGATTGATCGGGATCTCCTTAAAGTTCGAACCCAACCGGTATCTCTGGGCGTCCAGGGAGGCAAAGATGCTGCCCTGAAGCAAGCGATCAAAGGAAAATTCGATCCCGGGAACGATATTGGCCGGAGAAAACGCGGCCTTCTCCACTTCCTCAAAATAATTTTCCGTCGGTTTTGTCAGGGTCATCTTGCCGACTTTCAGCAGAGGCGCCAAATCTTCCGGCCACAGCTTGGTAGTGTCCAGCGGGTCAAAATCGTACTGATCCTGTTTTTCAAAGGGAATGAGCTGTACGTTGAGCTCATACTCCGTAATTTCTCCTCTTTCCAGGGAATCGCAGAGATCCCTTGCGGCAGCGTCGGGATCGAATCCAGCCAGGAACTCGGCTTCCTGCCGCGTGATGTTCTTTACGCCCAGCATCGGCTTCCAATGATATCTCACAAACTGTCTTTGCCCGTTTGATGATACCCAAACATAAGTATTTACGCTATAGCCCTCCATATGGCGATAGCTTTTTAAAGTTCCGTTGTCGGAAAACAGCCATGTCAGCATGTTGGTCGCTTCCGGCGTTTCCGAGATATATTTCCAAAATCGTGCAGACTCGATCAGATTTGTACTGGGCGAAGGCTTTACAGCATGCATGAGTTCGGGAAACTGGATCGCGTCACGGATATAAAAGACGGGCAGGCTGGTGCAGAGCAGATCGTAGTTCCCCTCGGTGGTGTAGAATTTTACCGAAAAGCCTCTTACATCCCGCAGTGTGTCGGCAGATCCCCTGGACCCGGTCATCGTTGAAAACCTGACAAATACCGGAGTCTTTCTGTCGGGGTTCTGCAAAAACGCGGCACTCGTAAAATCGCTCATGGGCATATACACCCTGAAATGGCCGTGGGCTCCCGTGCCTTTGGCAAAGACGACTCTCTCCGGAACCCGTTCTCTCACAAAATCTGTCAGCTTGTCAATGAGCCGAACATCCTGCATCAAAACGGGGCCGCTCTTTCCTGCCGTCAATGAGCCTTCCTCCTTGTTCATCATGTCTAACCTCCTTGATACGAGGCGGCGCCTCGTTATTACTACAGTATATGAAGGCAATAAAAAAAAGGAGCATCAATTGCTCCTTACAGACTGTAGACAAAGTAGCAGA
>DLFX01000095.1 GCA_002482405.1 Firmicutes bacterium UBA7709
TTCATTGATATCGGTCATGGCTCTCAGCATTTCTCCCATCTGCTCATTGCCCTTTGTGGCGTTTTCTTTCGCCGCCATGCTTAATTCATCAGCCTGTTTTGCGTCCATGGCATTCTGTTTCACCTTTGCGGACATTTCTGCAATGGCTGCGTTTACCTCCTCGATGGAACTGGCCTGCTCCTCCGAGCCTTGAGATAAGGTTTGGCTTGAAATGGAAATTTGATCCGCCCCCGCCGCAACCTGTTCCGCCGCCGTATTGATCTCTCCGAGAGTCTCATTCAGCGAACCTATGATTTCATTGAAGGCTTTGGAGATTTCCGCGAAATCCCCTTTGTATTCCCTGACCGTCTCGATGTTCAGGTCCTTTTGCGCGATTCTCACCGCTATGTCGCTTATTTCGCGCACCACATGATTCAGCACGGCCATCGACGAATTTACGGATTCCGTAAGGGTCGCATAGTATCCCTTATAGCTGCCCTTTACCGAGACGTTCAGGCGTCCCTGGGACATCTGCGTCATGACTTCGCCGATTTCCTGCATAGGCCTTGCCACAGAGCTGACGATATCGTTCATGCCGCTGATTACATTCACATATTCTCCTTTAAACTTCTCCGTATTTCCCCATGCATTCAGATCACCTTCGGCGACAGCATGAGCAATTTTTTCCGCTTCGCCGATCAAAGCCCGTATCGCCTCCATCATATCCACTGCCACAGGGATGATTTCATCATTTTCACACAGCTTGCCCATCTGTTTCAGTTCCTCAAGTTTGGATGTGTCGCCGTATGATACCCCTTTAAATATCTGCTGAATATTTAAAAGCTGCTTATTCAACGTATTGATGGAATTGGAGAACCGCAGAAGCTCGCCTTGGTAGTTTTCTCCCATCCTCATGGTGAAATCGTGCAGAGTCATCCTCCCAAGCACTACGGCCGCCTCGTCGAGAGGCGCAGTGAAAATATCCAGCATCCGATTCATGCCGATTATGATGTCCTTGTAACAGCCGACGAAGCCCGCCTCATCCCCTCTGGCTCCCTTGAGGTTGCCTTTCGTGACCTCCAGCGTTATTTTTTCCACTTCGCCCTGCATATTTTTTATCGATTGCATCGTACCCACTACCGCAGGCACCAGTTTGTCGTTTTTGCTGCGCCTCCCTGTCTCCAGGAATTCGTCGAGGCGGCTGAGATCTCCGTTTGCTACCCTGACAAACACGTCCTGAACGCTCAGTAGACGATTGACCAGGGCGTTCATCCGCGTGGAAAACTGCTGAAGCAGGCCGTTGTACTGGCCCTCCATTTTTAATGTGAAATCGTTCTGCTCCATCTTTTCCAGCAGCGATTCCGCTTCTTGAAAAGGCTCGAGTATGACGTCCATAGAGGAATTGACGTTTCTGTAGATTTGGGAGAACAAACCGGCATATTTTGTCGAATCCAACCGGTAATCGATCATCCCATCCTTCATATTCGAGGATAAGATGACGGCGTCTTTAGCCATTTCTTCAATGGACTCCTTAAGTCTCAGCAAGTGCGCGTTCAAACCGTGAAAGCTTTCCCCGTCCGGTTCAATTTTGTTATCTGTTTCGGAAAACTCCAAATCGAGATCCCCGTTCGCCAGTTTTCTCAGATTTGACTCCAGTCTTTGAATCTCTTTTCTCTGATAACTTATTAATCTTTCCTGCTCGCTTATTATTCTGGCTGTTTTCAGCATTCCGTTTTTCCCCGCTTTCCTGTCAGCATTTAATTTTTTTGACAATCGCTGTAATGCCAAAGATATAATACATGAATTTGATTTTTAAATCTTTATTATTTCAGATTTGTCCCGTCCAAAAATCTGACAAAAATCAGCAATATTTTACAGTCCTTAATATTTTGAAGTACAATAATGAAGTATCTATTATTTTAATATTTGGATTATTATTACTAAAAATTCGGGGGAGCGGAAACAAATGAAAAAGAATATCACATACGGCAAGTGTCTTTCCGATATCCTGCACGCCTTAGACCTAAAGAGCAGCAAGCTTGCACGCGGGATCAATATAGACTCATCCCTGATATACAAATGGCTGCGCAATGAAAGGGTGCCATCCGTTGAATCGCCTTACATCGAGCTTATTCTGAAGTTCATAGAGGGAAGGCTGAAGAATTCTGCCCAGAGGAATGCGCTGGCAGAGGTTTTGTTCGATTACGGAATCGATTTGTCAGAAATCAACGACTCAAATATCCTGAATCATCTAAGGTTTATCCTCAAAGAATCACAGGGGTATTCCATCAGACTGCATAATAAAATAAAAAGCCGGAATAAGCTTTTTACGAACGGAATTTCGACTGCCGCCGAGCCCATGGAAAACATGAAAACCGGAGACCTGTTCTGCGGCCGCGACCAGGTACAGATCATAAAAGGTACGTTGAAAGTTTTGTATGCCACACTCCATTTGCTGAAACAATTGCCGGAAACGCCGCATCCCGGCAGCGATACGATACTTATAACCCTAAACAGCGACATGCGGCTCCTGTTCGAGACAGGCGACTTAAACAGCGTCTGCCTTCAAACGCTCTCTGATCTGCTGCGCAAGGGCTGGAACATCATTTTTAAGGTTATGCTGGACAGCAATGTAAGCCGAACGATAAAGATCGCCGAATACATTCAAAGTCTGCTGGCGGCAGGCAATCTGAGCATATATTACATCGAATCGCCATCCGGACCTTCACAGGGCGAGGAATTATGCATCGCACCCCAAGTCGGCGCCCTGCACAGCTTTTCTTCAAATGCCGCGAACCAGATCGATAATGCGTTCCTGTTCCGTTCAAAGACGTGCATAGAAATGCTGACCGGACGTTTTTTTTACTGTCTTAGCTCTGCGAGACCGCTGCTCAAATCATATCCTGCGCAGGAATCCTCGGAATTTCAGCGGGTGTTCGCCGAATCCGAAGAGATGCTGGGGGACAAGTATGTTCTCAAAGAAGGATTGAGCACCGTCACGATCCCCCTAGGCCTGTTTGAAAAGTATCTGATATCCAGCGACAAATCAAACCAGGAAATCTCACACCGGATGTTTTTACACCAGAGAAGACTCGACGCGTTCAATACACAGGTCAAACACTTCAAGTTCAAGGATATTTGTTTTATCGAATCTCTTGAAAGGCTGGTGGATAAAAGGGAATATTCCCCCGATGAAAACTATATTTTGAAGGACGCCACACCGGGCAATGAAGATATCGTCCTTCATCTGGAGCACCTGATAGATCTGCTGAAAAAATACGACAACTACAGCATCGCTTTCGTGGACCGTACACAATTTTTAGACATGACCTCTGTCAACTGGATGGTGAAGGGAAAAGACCGCGTACTGATGGAGGCGTTTAAAGATCATCCCCCCAATGATGCTTCCTTTTGCAGGGAAATGAATTTTGTCATTACCGAAAAGGGAGTAGTCAATGCCTTTCATGATTACTTCCTTATCTTATGGGATAAAATACCCGCCAAAAGCAAGGATAAAAAGAATACCATCCCATGGCTGAAATCCCTCATAGAAAAGTGCAATTCCAATGAAAGTTCCTGAATAGAAAAGTGCAATTGCAATGAAAGCTCCTGATCGTCCCATGCTAAAACGCCGGACAGAATATAAAAAAAACACTCTGATATTTAAATCAGAGTGTTTTTTTGCGCGTTTTTTGGTGACTCCATCGGGAATCGAACCCGAGTTACCGCCGTGAAAGGGCGGTGTCTTGACCGCTTGACCATGGAGCCATATAAAAAACCGGCGACGTCCTACTTTCCCAGGCAGTTGCCCGCCAAGTATCATCAGCGCAAAAGAGCTTAACTACTGTGTTCGAGATGGGAACAGGTGTATCCTCTTCGCTATAGCCACCGGATTTTTGAGAGCATATACCCTCAAAACCGAACAATGTCAAAATACATATTACTTGAAACCATTGGTCAAGCGTTCGACCTATTAGTATCGGTCAGCTGAATGCATTGCTGCACTTACACCTCCGACCTATCAA
>DLFX01000141.1 GCA_002482405.1 Firmicutes bacterium UBA7709
CTGTGCCGACAGGCAAGTATCCACAAGGTACCCATTTTCCAGATCATATTCCTTCAGCCCACGGTAATAAAACAGCTTATGCTCATGGTCGATGATAAAAGGAAGGATGTCATGCTTGAGGCATTCTTTAAACATGACGATGCGACCCACCCTGCCATTGCCATCCTGAAAAGGATGAATGCTCTCAAACCGATAATGAAAATCCACGATATCCTCTACCGTGATCTCCTTTTTACTCTGATAATCGTCAAGCAGCTTTTTAATCTGGCCGCTGACCTTGGATGGAGCCGTTGTTTTGCTGTCGCCGACCATATTGGGCTTTGACTTGTAATCCCCGACTCGGAACCATTCCTTACGTTCATCGGAGGTGTTTCGTTTCAGCAGTCGGTGAAACTCCTTGATAAGATCCTCCGTCAGTTCCTCGTCTGCGTGGAGTAGCATGAAATCAAAGCAGGAAAAGTGATTGACCGTTTCAATGATATCGTCCACATCGGCCGTTTCCTCCGCTTCCACGTTGAGAGTATTCGTTTCATAAATATATCGGGTTTGATCTTCAGAAAGACGGCTGCCTTCGATCCTGTTTGAGTTAAACGCGAGCTTGATCTGCGTCTGATGATACAGACTGCCCTTAAGCCGCATTTCTTTTTCCTCCAGCAGACGTTCCAGTAAGCGCTGCTTCACGGGCCTTACCCCCTTTCACATAATGATTTATTATATCACATTTTTTCCCGATTTCATTCTATTTTTGGACATCCTTTTATAACGATAACGAACGGGTCACCCTCAATTCTCTTTAATATGCCTTTTTTACCCGGTAATATAAATCCCTGTTATCAATCAGAATCGTCGTTTCAAAGGTTTC
Source organism: Firmicutes bacterium UBA7709 (assembly GCA_002482405.1). Next base: position 863 of record DLFX01000141.1, read on the forward strand.
AAGCACTGTGTCTCTGTCATCCATAGCGTCAACAGTGAAGGTAAGCGCTTTGGGGATATAATTGCCCCACTTGTTCAACATGTCCTTATTCCAGAGCTCTCCCCGGTAAATCGCTCCGCTCGTCGTGACGGCGCTTGCCGTTATTGTTGTCGAATAACTGCTGTCTTTAATTGATACCCGTACCGCGGAGACTTCCTCGGTTGTCTGAATATCGATCATAAATTTTTCTCCGGACCAAAAGACACCATAGGTTCTCACCATGGAATCCAGCCCGGCTACAATTTTACTTTCATTATATTTCTGCCGGTTTTCCTCCCACTTTTCAGTATGCCAGATGAACTGATCTTCGTCTGAAACTGCAAAGTATGTCGGAACAAATTCAGAGTTCGGAATCAGAACCCATCCTTCCCTTCCGTTGCTATAATCAGCTATAATGATTTCCCCTGCTCCGGTTCCTTCAGGTCCGGCCGGTGTATATAAGGTTCTCATGGCCAGCTTATACTTCACGCCTTTTTCATATTCATCCGAACTGCCCAAATCAACCGTGATTGTCGTATGGGTTGTAAGGAAGCGCTTTACCTTTTCTTCCTTGACCGTAAAGACACCGTCCTTGTCCTCATCCTGAAATACAGCAAAATCAATCCCCACATAAATCAGTTCCCCCGTATCATCCAACCCGGAAACCGAAAGCACAGTATTTGAGGGAAGACCCCGGAATGGTTCTCCATCATCGGCAGAAGCGGATAAAAACGCTGAATTGACTAAAATCAGCAGTACAAATAAGCTTATTATTTTTTTCAATTTTCCGCTCCTTTGTCTTAGGTTTTATATTAATTGAATACTACTGTTACATTGCTGCTGTCAGGCTCATTCACTACGTTGAATATAAATAATCTGCCATTTATGATGAATGACTGATATCCCAGGGTGTTTAGCGTTCCCGTTACCCGTATTACCCCGTCTCCATTCACGTTATCTATAATCTGCACGCCCGACTGATTTACAGAACCCATTCCATCATATCTGTTGATCGTTATATCAAATGACTTACCTTTGATTACATTGATGGCCATAACCTGTCCGGCATAGTTGCTCTGAGATGCTTGGGATTGCTGCCCTCCACTAGACGCTTGCTGAGCAGGCCGAGCTAATATCGATTGAGTACTTATTGGAGTCAGTCCCGACATGCCGAAATCGACTGGAGGAGTGTCTTCTGTAGATAGTAATACCGCTCTCTCCAGATCGGGAGCATCACTAAGCTTTTCTACTCCGGAAGCCGAAAAATATCCCGGATATACAAAGGAATAATACTTATAATGTGTTACCCTGGAAGATCCTGACCCGGTCACTTCATTGATATATCCATCAGTAGTATCTGTCCTGAAATTTAAAGTATCTCCATAATACTCGTAACTCCTTGTTGAAGAACCTGAGCCTGTAGTATAACTAGCCGCACTTGGTTTCGCTGCGCCTATCTTTGTAAAATCAAATGGCTCTCCCGCATTCATGTAGCGCAACCCAAAGACATGTACGGCAGGATAGCCAACTGTTACATTGGAAGTTGTGGTTGGCCCCTCTGTATAGTAAGTTCCGCTTGGCACCATGGATGTCGTAGTAATCGTCTTATCTAAATACGACATTCCTGTGTAAGCATCAAACCGATACCATCCGGATTTCGGTGCAGTATCTCCGGATGTAAAAGTCTGTCCAATGTATGAACTGGCTGGAGCCGCATACACTTCTTTGATACTGGCTGCAGTTCCGGCAAAATAGGAACTGACTGTTAAAAAGGCAATGAGAAGAATTGAAAAGATTTTATTTTTCATGATACAATCTCCTTTCCTTGAGCGAGAGATCTTCAATTAAAGGTTACTATCACATTGCTGCTGTCCGGTTCTGTGACTACTTTGAATATAAAAGGATTCCCCTGAACCGTCAGCACACGCGTTCCCGGCGTATTAAAAAGCGCTCTGATATGAATGATCCGATCATTATTGCTTTCGTTGATAATCGTTACGCCATCCACTGACGCAGAAACCATGTCGTCATAAGCGGGAATGTAGTCATCGTACGGTCTTCCCGCTATACAGATTATCTTAGGCACTTCGATCTGTTGCAGCTTGTCAAAGGTCTGTTCCGCCCCTACGTTTACAAGGGTTACAGTCCCAATAGGATAAATCAGCAGCGGATTTTTTACATCGCCCGGCAAAGTTCCCAGCGTCCCTTCAAAGGTATAAATGCCCGGTAGGGTCTGATCAAACGTTTCACACTTCCATGTAACAGGAATCTCAAACAGCCCCTGGGTGCAGTTTGCCTTTATTACGGTCGGTAATTTTGCGCGAACCTGTTCATAGGTGGTCCCATACTTTACGGATAATGATATTGGCTGAAAAGCTACGATATCATTTTTATATTCGCTCCTTAAAGTCAAAACACAGTACCAGGCTCCCGTATACGCGCCATTCGCCATATTGAAAGTGCTGACCTTTGAAGTGTCTATATATAATCCTGTGCCATTGCTTCCGTTTTCTCCTGATCCCGGCGGAATTCCCGCATGTCCTCCTGCACCTCCTGAGCCGGGGCTTGCTAAGCAGGTGCCTCCGGCAGAATAGCCGCCCGTCCCGCCTCTTCCGCCAGCCGCACTTGCCCCGGAGCTTACCTGGTCACCATCTCCGCCTCCGCCTGAGCCGCCTTGCACACTGAGAAGAAAATCATTGTTATTTAGAACCGTAACTCCGTTTCCCCCATCGCCGCCATTTCCTCCAATGGCCGTATAGCTTCCTTTTCTTTTGCGCCCGCCTTCTGCGCCGGCTCCTCCGGCATTCTGCTGAATCGTTAGAATATCTCCGACATTCAGGTTTAAGGTGAATCTTACGCTCTGGCCCGTTCCGCCTCTTCCTCCGTCTCCGGTAGGTGCGTTTCCGTTTGATCCGGCTGTCGCGCTGGCGAGTATTTCATAAGTCCCTTTCACCTGTATTGTGCAGGTATTGCCCGCACCGATCGACGTATCAACGCCAACAACCGTCGGTCCGTTTATATTCGCGGCATAGGATACAGCAGGAGAAAAAAATTGGCCTGCATAAAATGATCCCGCAATCAGAACGGCAACCAGAGATGCACTGATTGCTTTCCTGATAGAATTAGGTGTGCACCCCTCTCCCCTGCTATTTTTAATCATATTCGTGATTTTATTTCCCATTGTAAATCTCCTAATTGCTTTATTTCTTTTCATTCACGGTGTACATTGAGCTTCTCATGATTGTCTTACTCTCTATCCCGTCTAACCTGTAAAAATCCGATTCGTAGCTCACCGTGACGATAACTGCAGGCCTGTCTATTACGCTTTCATATCCAGCCTCATCTACAAAGGTATAGGGATAGGAAAATGCGGTCTCGCTTTTCAGTTTGCCGTTCTCATAAGTCCTGTGTCTACCAGAATCGTCAAGCAGGTGCATCTGATAGCTGCATTTTTCGTCCAACATCCCTTTCACTGCTTCCACCGCATCGTTGTCTTTCAAAAAAAGCTCTCCGTCCCCGTAGGCTTCCTCATCAAAATACAGGATTGCGGCAGCGGCACACTTGTCAGCCTCATTTTTCAATGCCTGCTCTGTCAGCTCATAGCGGGCGTAATCGGCATGAAACGTGAGTGACATGACATTGATCAATATAATCGCAACTCCGACAAGCAATATTTTCATGGCCTTAACCTCTCGCTCGCTATATTGTTTTCAATCACATAGACGCCTCTGTTCTCCGCATCGCTTATCCCAAAGAAGCGGTTCCCCGCCATTACACTTGTGATCGGCACTTCTATCCTGTAATGGATCCTTTCATTTTCATTGTAGCTGTTCACTCGGTATTTCGGCACCTCATCCGCGTCGATCAGGATTTCCGACTCCTGCGTTCCAGCCCTTGATGCAAGCTGTTGTCTCAGCCTGCTGATATTTGCCTCCGTGAAGCACCCGTCTTGCCTGGCCTGCTCCGCCGCTGTATAGACATCGCTTGCAATGTCCATCTTCATCTGCGCGTTTTTCTCCTGAAGGGTAAACTGTACGATGAAAATAAGGAGCAAAGGAAGTATGGCGGCCAATACGATCACCTGTTTCATTGTTTTTCTCCCTTATGATAAAGCCGGAGAAGCTTCCCCGGCTTTATATATCCTTTCCTTACGGGTATGTCTGCTGCTGCTCGATTTCACTTCTCCACAAGCCTCCCACAGAGCTCTTGATGGAATTGTCATCTCCCGCGACGTAGGAATAAATAGCAAGGCCGAGCATCAGCATTGCGATCATTACGATTACCTGTTTCATCCTATCTTACGGATGGAACCGTAATCTCTTCGATCTGGTCCATGGATGAATCCACAATAGTGCCCGCGCTTTTCGCAAACTCGCCGACCAGACCCGCAAGGGCAAGCCCGAGCATTACCATAGCGATCATTACAATAACCTGTTTCATAACTTTTTTCCTCCTTGAAAATGTTCTTTTTTCATCCCGAACCGGGATGATTATTGAAAAACCCCATATCCGATTTTCATCTGAATTAAAACGATGAAGTTCAGGAAGACCACCATGATGGCGGCGATAACAGGGAGATAGACCAGAACGCTGATCGTCTCGTCGCTGCGCCGAAGCCTGGTGCTCCTTATGCTTTGCGCCTGTCTTTGCTGCATTAAGATGACCTCCTGCAGCTCACGGGGTTTCATTTCATCAAGCTCAATGAGCAGGTGGGCCAAATCCCTTCCCATTTCTGTATTGACAGCCGATGAAAAGGATTCGTACGCTTCGGCTTTCCGGTTCAGTCGTAGCTTGTTCAGCATCATGAAAAACGCCGGTTTTGTGAATTCAGCCACCGACGCGAGCTCTGAGATGATATATTCCGCTCCCACAGAGTTCCGGCTCTGGAGCGTAGCCAGGTTTTTCAAAAACCCGATCAGCTCAAGCAGTTCGCCGTCAGCTTTCCGTTTTTCATACTGAGAAAATGCACGGTTGAAATAAAAGAAAGGTGTTTTGATCCCCTTCAGGTTGCTCTTTGGAATTGTCAAAAGAATAAACGCGATGGCGAGCATTATGAACGCCCAATTGTGCGAGAGAAACCCATACCCAAACAAAAAAGCGCCTCCCGCGAAGCGTATTCCATGATAAATATCCTTATCGAAGTAGTAACGGGTCCCCGTCAGGATATTATCCTGCCTTCCCCTAAACTGGCCTTTTATAATGTCAATCTGAACCTGCAGCTTTTGTCCTGTATTGAAACTTTTCTTACGATATATGAGGATTAATATCCCTGTAATGAGAAGAATCCCTCCCAGGACATAGATCACAATGTCCACAAACAAAGCTCCACCCCCTCTAGTAATCAAATTTTTTATTCTGTACCAACTCCAGCAGAAGGTAACCGGTAAAAAATAGAATCAGAAAATATATGAACAGGATCAGACCCTGTTTCGTCATAAACTGCTGATACAGAAAGCCGTCAAGACCCAAATCGAATTTTTCTATGGCAAAATACGAGAAGACCAGATACACTCCCGGACAGAACAGTTTTACCATAATGACGGATTCCAAATTGTTTCGCTTTCTTTCCTCGGCAAGTACCCTCGCTTCCCTCAGCTGTGATAGGATATCCTCCAAAGATACAACAACGTTCATTCCCTTGGCTTCTGCCTGAAAGATATTGTTTGCAAGCATTTTCGCCCAGTTGGTTCCGATGTTGTACGCAAAGATCCGCGTTGCGTCCCGTATTTCCTCCATGTTTTTCGTAGTCCTCATTTTAATCAGAAGCTGGAAGAGCATTTTTCGTGTCAGCGGCAGATCAATCACATCCGCGATTACCGCTTCCAATGCTTCTTCGATGTTAAAACGGGATATCCTGTACTTGTTGAGAATGGAAACAACGAGCTGCTCCGCTTCAAAGCTGGCGCGAGACCGCTCTCGTTCAAGCTTCACACGCAAAAGAAGAAAAGGCGTTGCACCGACTGCAGCCGCCATTACCAACCCGGTTGAATAATTGAAAATTGCGGAGCCGAAAATCAGAAAGATCAGAAAGAGAAGTGCGGTGATGTTCTTAAACGCCCCCACGGAGATCCTTCCACCCCATGCCGTCTCAAGCAGATACCTGAGAGACCGGTCAATCCTGCCTTCCGGTTTATCTGCCGCCTTTTCCCTTCTGTGATTCCAATACCTTCTAATCTCAGCCAGGATCAGATTCTTCCATTCTCCGAAACCCTTCCAGAAGAGGATGACGATACCTCCCGCGAACAATATGGACGTAAAAATCGTGACTAGCAAATTCTCTTGGGGCAACTAAATCACCCCCTCTGATTTCTCATCCAGTTCTTTCAGCAATTGATCAAAGGCCTTAAATGCAATTAGATTCTCATCCTCGCCCAGCCTCTGTTTCTCCTCACCCATATGATAGTTCCACCGCCAGGTATCCCTGTACAAATCATAGCTACAAATCCGGACCATGGAGATTTCACCTTTTACGCGGTCAAAGCTCATCTCATAGATTGCATTCAGTCGTTTCCGGCTTTTATCCTTAAGCTGAATAAAATGAAAGATATAATCAAAGGCGCCGGCTACCCGCTGGGCCATCGTCTTCACATCACCCCCGACGGAACGGGAAATTTCCCATGCCGCGTCATTGGGGAAATCCAAAGGTTCTCGGATATGGAAGGTCATCTTCATCCGCCTCGTGCCCTTCCCCGCGATTCTTACGGCGGTGTCGAGGGCTATGCCGTCTCTTGCTTCTCCTAGGATGAAATAGTCTGCGTCGCTGCGGAGCAGGTTCTTTGAAATTCCGGCAAGCTTTTCGTTATCCGCCAATAGCTGGACTACCGGGGCTTCCGGGATAAGCTTGTGAATGGGGATCTCCGGATCAGTCTCCAGCATGACCCCCTCAAGGCTGGGATCCTCATAGCTTTGCCAAGTGGCAAGAAAAGTCGTCTTGGAGCTTCTGATGGCGCCCGTAAACACCATGTTATACCCAAGCTTCACCCACGTTTTGAAAAGCGGCACAGCTTCCGCGGGGATCGTTCCCCTTTCCGCCTGCTCTTCAAAGGTATAGGTGGGGATGATATATCTCCTGAAAATGATCACATCCTGTTCCGGTTTCGTCATGCCGCCGCTGAAAATCGTGATTCTGGTGCCATCCAGCATGTAAACCTCGTGGAATTCCTTGTCTAGTCTTTCCTCCGGAGTTAAAAGCAAAAGCGCCCGCACAAGCTGTTCCCGCCTCTCGCGGTTGATCCTTTGGGGCATGAGTTTCATCTGCCCGTCATCCATGAAATAGATCCGGTCACCGATTATTTTGGCGGAGCTGCTTTCCCGATAGCTTTCTGAAAACCACTCGGCCATGCCGGAGAGTCCCCAGTTTTCATGATAGATCGCCCATTCAAGTGTTTCAAAATGAGCCGGGTACCAGGCGTCTTCGCACTTGTTTTGCGTGAGAAATCCCCTTATTTTCCGGATGAATTCTTCCACCTCATCCCGATACCCTATGATTGCCTTTTTTATTTTTTGCGACTGATCCTGCATGTGTGAGGCGTTTTCCCATTCCCCGAAGAAGTTATCGGAAACGCTTTTGCATAGATCCTGAAAATATCCCTCCTGTTTCAACTCCTTTTCTCCTATTCCTCTTTCTGCACGATCAGTAGGCGCTGCCCCGTGCTGTTTGCCACCTGATAAAGCGCAGTGTATTCCTCCTGGGTGGCGATTATTTCTATATGGTCGATGACGCCCGTTGCTTCCGTGCGNNNTTGTCCAGCCACGCTGGAGACTTCCCGCTCCTGGGCGTCCCTGACATAGGCCACCGTGTACTCTCCCAGTTTTCTCTTGCCGTCCGCCAGATAGATTTCAACCGTGTCGCCTCTGCGGACGGCGGCGCTCCGGCTGTCGATCCATTCTGAAGGAATCTTGTATATGGACTCTCCCCGGTCTGTGTCGATATAG
>DLFX01000116.1:0-2244 GCA_002482405.1 Firmicutes bacterium UBA7709
TCCAGCACGCCGTCTGTCCAGACCGGCGCCAGCCCCCGGCTCTGCAGCCATGTGGTCAGTTCGTCGCACTGAAAGATGCGATCGACAACCGCCTGATCCTTTTCGGTATATCCGGCAGGGGTTCCATAGTAGGAAATCAGACCGCTTTCGAGCGTAATGCCCGGCATGTTCTCACCTCCATCACTTCATTTCCAACCCTCCCATACCGGCTGCTTCGCTGTCCATTGTTTGTTGTTTTTGGAGCTCTGCAAGTTTTTCGCTGGCCCAATCGGGAAGAAGGACCTCTTTTAGGACTCCCGTAAAATCCGAGCGGTTCCAGCGGGTTTTCTCGTCATCGCCGAGGCAGGTGGCAAGCACCGCCCTGCCGGAAGAATTAGGGTTGCAGCCGAATCCCCCAGTTGCCAGCCAGAGCTGATTCTTCGGATTCCAGTGGCTTTCGCTGAGGATGTCCTGTGACAGCACCAGCACCTTGCCCTCATAGTTCAGATATTTGGAGTCCAGTTCGCAGTGGGTGAAGTCAAACAGTCCGAGGGCCTGATATGCACGGCGAAACTGGTTGATGAAGCCGTCTAACACCGCGGGTTGACTGTCAACCACGAAGTCCAGATTATAATTTTGGTTATAGACGCCATCCTTATCGGGAGGGATATAAGTGTGCTTCGCCCATTCTTTATTATCCTCGGAAAAATCCTTGTTCCAATCCTGCTGCTTGACGGTGTTGGCAAGGACCCAGCTCACGCGCTTGTAGCCATATGCCATGATGACACTTTCGGCGCACCCATCTTTCAGGTGCGTCCCGTCGAAATCTCGACGGATCGCGTCCTCTATGGATTTTTTGCATCGGATGTTTTCCTTGTGGCTATCACGCCAAAGGTTAAGCTGATTCAGTCGCTTTGATTCATTTCGGGAATAGGGATAAAGATAAATAAAATCATTTTCCATAGACGATTTCCTCCGTCATGATCAGCTCGTCCAGCTCTGCAAGGCAGATGCCGCTCTGCATTAACACATTAAGAATGCCGGGCGGGACATCGGAGATGTCGAACTGATTTCCCGCTTCCGTGACCGTGATCTCGCCGCCGTCCCTGTCCGCGCTGGCTTCCAGCTTGGCACTGCAGGAGATCCCTGCTTCTTCCAGAAGATAATCGGGGATATGAATGTTCTGGCTGTCGTCCAGCAAATCCCGGCAAAGAGAACAGCTCTCCACCCACTGGGCAGGGCCATTTTCGTCTATGCCGTCATCCTCGCCGTCACAGTTATTGCACATACCGCAGGCTTTGGCGAGGAATACGGTCAGATCGGTGGCCATTTCGCTGAGCATGAAAATCACATGTACAAGCTCTATGGCGGTCATCTTGTCTTTAAGAATGACGAGGATATCCTCGCCTGTGTGAAGATCAAGCGTGTCCACGCCGTCAAAGCCGCATAACTCACAGGCGCGTTCGGGGAGCATAATCTCGGGGTACTCGTTATTTTTCATATGGTCTAATCCTCCTTAAAATTTTCGCTGCCCGGCAATTCGAATAAATTTATCTGCGTGGGCGCCTCTCTGCTTCGTTCCTGCATATCGTAATTGGAGATGAGGATTTCAGGGAACTGCGCACCGTTATCGTACCGCTGCTTAATGTTGTTGATCCGGGTAAACGCTTCGATCATGACGCCAGGCATGTCGTACAGTTCCCGGATAAAATCACAGTCGTTGTATGACAACAGGAATTTCCCCTCGATTTGCATCAGGGTATCCCTAAGCCGGACATGATCCTTTCTGCAGAAGCCGTCCTCGCCGATATTTTTATAGTACCCCTCGGTTTCAAAGTACGGGGGATCGCAATAAAAGAAACTGACAGGGCGGTCGTACTGCCGGATCAGATGGACGCAGTCCTTGTTTTCGATCACCACCTTTGCAAGGCGCCGGTGAGCTTGTTCAATGAGGAGAAAGTTGGAGCGGATATCATGTGGCTGGCTGCCATAACTTGTAAGTCCTGAGGCATAGCTGTAGCGAATAAGCTGATAAAACCATGCCGCCCTTTGTACGTCACTTGCGGTGCTGTCGCGGGCAAGGGTGCTGCGCACCAGTTCAAAGTCCTCTCTGGAGTTGAGTACAAACCGCAGGGCCTCCGTCAGTTCCTGCGGCTTTTCCCGTACGCATCGGTAAAGATTTGTGAGCAGGCTGTTGAAATCGTTGTAGACCTCGAAATCATTGCCGGGAGGTTTGTGAAACAGCACCCAGCCTCCGCCGCCGAA
>DLFX01000116.1:2355-2577 GCA_002482405.1 Firmicutes bacterium UBA7709
CCAAATGCAGGGTGCGTGCTTTCATGAGCCCGCTCTGAGCCTCGTCATTTTTCTGTTCCACATCGAAACACCTCCTTTTTTTCAGGCTGTTTTCCCGAAAAAAGGCGCAAAAAAGCAGGGTCGCTGTCCTTTTGGGAAAACGGCCCCACTGATTAATTTGGGATAAAAAAGACACGGTTGTCTTCGTCCGTGCTACTTAATTACGCCAAGCTCTCTGAGTAT
>DLFX01000116.1:2623-2836 GCA_002482405.1 Firmicutes bacterium UBA7709
TAAGGATAAAAATCGCTTCATCAACTCCTTGCTTTCCGCTTCCATGACGGTGCTGTGTTCTATTTTTTCGCTGAGCATGGCGGCTTTGTGGGCGATTTCCTTTAGATGGGGATGCGCTTCCATCATTAGCTCATAGACAACCTGCGCACGCTCGAAAAGACATTGCTCCAGCAGTTCCTTCACTTTTTCATCCATTTGCTCACCTCCTTAGCA
>DLFX01000167.1:0-250 GCA_002482405.1 Firmicutes bacterium UBA7709
CATCCTGGGTATGTTTGATCACGCCTTTTTGGAAGAGTTTTTGATCCGCGATGCTTAAAAGTGAGAATGCAATGTCCGTATTCCTGACTAACGATTCCTTTCCTTCCTTATCGTAGTAAAAGATTTTTATGATCCCATTGACTTCCTTTACGAGATAATACCCCTCCTGATTCACCGCAGGCTCTTCGGGAACAACGGCTCCGGCGGTGGTGCCCGCTCCCCCGGGACTGACTGTCGTCGGGCTTTTCCC
>DLFX01000167.1:283-1081 GCA_002482405.1 Firmicutes bacterium UBA7709
TCGCCGCGAGGCCCTTTTCATAGGTATTGACCTCATCAGGGGCGTTTTTTTCCATAGGGGCCTGATTCAGCCAGATGCCGAATCCAAACAAAGCCAACAGGATAATATAAAACAGCTTTCCTTTAAAAAAGCTTTTTCTTTGACTAAACATTGCCATCACCTCAAATTTTAGTGTTGACAATTTCAAAGATTTTTAAACCGTTATTTTATCCTTGAACTTTTCAAAGGTTTTGGCTCCGATGCCGCTGACGTTTTTAATGTCTTCGACGGTCTTGAATTTCCCGTTTGCGTTGCGATAATCGATAATTTTTTCGGCTGTTGCGGGGCCGACGCCATTGAGCTGCTGCAGGGCTGCGGAATCCGCCGTATTGATGTTGATAAGCTTTGGTTGATTTAGCTGGGCTGGAGAGCCCGCATTAGCGGAGATGCTCTGTCCGGAGCCGTTCAAACCGGCCTTCACCTCCTGCCCTGTGGGAATGTAGAGCTTCTGCCCGTCGGTCAGAAATTCCGCCTGGTTGATGCTTGCCGTGTCCGCGTCCTTTGTCAGCCCTCCAGCTTTTTCAATAGCCTCAAACACACGGCTTCCCCCGGGCAATTCCACTACCCGGGGACTTGCCACAGCGCCGGCGACGTCCACCATGATCACCGCCTCTTTTTCAATCGCCCCACCTGTCGCCGGAAGGTTCTTTCCCGGGTCGCTTTCCCCTTCCGCAAGGATAGCGCCGCCGCTTCCGGAAATCTTTGAAGCTCCTAAATCCTCTTCCGAGGCTCTCTCCTTGGCCAGATAAAAAGCAAAGG
>DLFX01000167.1:1116-7445 GCA_002482405.1 Firmicutes bacterium UBA7709
CGTCTGAAATTCATATCCAATACCCCCATTGCAATATTGATCAAGCTTTGCCGGCAAATGGTTTGACCAGCCTTTATTACCATAATATTACAATGTATAGGTATAAATGTCAACTCAAATATTCCATAAAATGTAAAAGGAAAAGTGCAAATTTTTATATCTTAAATATCAATTCGCAAAGTATATCTCCGTTCTCGTGATAGCGACCTCTGCCCTGTCGCAAGCTGTGCCTGCAAATTCGCAGAATGTGGACAACACCGCTTCCGGGCTCAGATTTGCCGTGCTTCCAGCAGCCAGCTTCGTAGTTATCATAATATGATTATCGTCAACCTGGCATTTAAATTCGGCAATCATCGGCCTGATATCGATTTCAATGTCCTTTCCGCTTTTCTTCTGATGCTTGATCATGAAAATGTTTTCCTGAGACAGATAGCCCTCTGCGGATTTCAGAACAGCCGCCGACTTCTCCGCGCTCTTTTCTTCAGAACCGTTCGAAAGAGGAATCCTGATCTCATAATCCGCGTATTCCGTCAGGGCCGCCAGAGTTTTTCCCGCTGCCGGCAGTTCCCTGCAGGAAAAAACGTGAACTCCTTCCGGCATAACGGAATTGATTTTCTCAAGGATCTCATCCGTCGGATAAGGTTCCACGGTATCGAATTCCAGGTATTCTCCGGTGCTGAAGTAGCCCAGAGACAGCGGCTGGGCGAAGCTCATCTTGGGATGGGGATTGAAGCCCTGGGAATGCTGCAGTCTGATGCCGACCCGTTTAAAGGAGCGCTTGAAAAGCCGCAGGAGGTCCAGATGGGAGATATAGCGGATCATTCCCTCTTTTGAAAACTTGATTACATATCTGCTCACAGCGTGCCCTCCATTGAACATTTCACATTCCGATTGATTCCGCAGCCGATGCACTGGCGTCTGCAGTCAGGACTTTGAACCCCCTTGGAGGCCTTGTTATTCTCTGAAATCAAGAACTCCTTTGTAACGCCGGAATCGATGATATCCCAGGGGAGAATCTCTCCGCAGGGCCGCTCTCTCGTGGCATAGAAGTCCGGATCGAGCCCTGTCTCCGCAAACGCCTTGACCCAGAGGTCATAGTGAAAATGCTCCCGCCATCCGTCAAATTTACAGCCCAGTTCCACCGCCTTGATCAGCGCGTCGCAGGTGCGCCTGTCCCCCCTGGCAAACACCGCTTCCATGTGGCTTGCCTCGGAGCCGTGATAATGGAACGAGGCGCCCTTCACGCCCTTCATCTTCTCTTTTAAATACATATGCTTTTCCCGGAACATTTCAGCCGTGTCCTGGGGAAACCACTGAAACGGCGTATGGGCCTTCGGGACAAAGTTGGAAACGCTTACCGTGACGTTGAACCGACCGCGCTTTCCGGTGATCCTGTAATTGATGTCGGTGATATTGCGGGCGATCTCGACGATGCCGTCCAAATCCTCGAAGGTTTCCGTGGGCAGGCCCACCATGAAATACAGCTTAATGTTTGTCCAGCCGAGTTCGATGGCCTGTTCCATGGAATGGTAGATGTCATGGTCCGTGATGGATTTATTGATCACATTTCGGAGCCTTTGGGTACCCGCTTCAGGAGCAAAGGTCAGCCCTGATTTCTTGTACCCCTGGATTTCCTCGAGAACCTTGAATGAGAAGGAATCCAGCCGCAGCGAAGGCAGCGACAAGGAAACGTTGTTATCCTTGCAGACTCCCATCAGCTCCTCCACCAAGGGTTCGATTTCCGAATGATCGCTGGTGGAAAGAGACAGGATGGACAGTTCCTCATGCCCCGTAGCCGCAAGCTGCCGCGCCGCGATATCCTTTATCTTATCCTTGGAACGCTCCCGTACGGGACGGTAGATCATGCCCGCCTGGCAGAATCTGCAGCCTCTCGTGCAGCCTCTGAAAATCTCCACCACCGACCTGTCGTGAACCGCTTCTATAAAGGGAACGATGGCGTCGACGGGGAAATCCAACTGCTCCAGGTCCGCCACGATGCGCTTTTTCACCCTGTCGGGAGCTTTATCGTAATTTTTGACGATTTCCTTGATCGTACCGTCTTCATTGTAAACGGTTGTATAAAACCTGGGGACGTATATTCCCTCCATCTCCGCCAGCGTCTTCAGAAATTCTTCCTTATCCTCACCCGACTCCTTCCAGCAGCCGTGGGCCTCGCAGATCTCAGGAAGGATCTCCTCCCCGTCTCCGATCATGAAAAAATCGACGATATCCGCAATGGGCTCCGGATTGAAGGCACAGGGTCCTCCCGCGGCGATGAAGGGGAAGCCTTCGCCCCGGTCCTCGCTTTTATACGGAATGCCGGCAAGATCCAGCATATTGACGATATTGCTGAAAGAAAGCTCATATTGGAGCGTGAAGCCGAGAATGTCCAAATCTTTTGCGGGGGATTTCGTTTCCAGGGTAAACAGAGGCATACCCTCTTTTCTCATCAGCGCCTCCATATCCAGCGCCGGGGCGAAAATGCGCTCGCAGTAAACCGGCTCCATTTGATTCAGGGTATGATAAATGATTTGCAGTCCCAGATAAGACATGCCGATCTCGTAGGTGTCAGGAAACGCAAACCCAAATCTTGTCGCGATTTTTGAGAGGTCTTTCTTCGCGGTGTTCAATTCGCCCCCCGTATATCTTCCGGGCTTTTCCACCCGCATTAAAAGCTTGTCCAGTTGCTTTGTCAATGTCATTCCATATCTCCGTTTCGTTTAAATTCCAGCAGTCTCCGAAAATCNNATCCGCGTAGATGCCGCAATAATAGATGCCGTTCAAAAGTTCTTTTTCGGTCAGCTGCCCGCGGTATTTTCCCTTGTCGCTGACGATGGTAAATATCCTGTTGTCCATGGGCTTATACCGTTCGATGATCTTGACGGCCCTCAGATCCTCCCTGCAGACCAGGAGCTTGGGATCGCCGGTTTTATTTCCGTCTTCCATATTCCTTGTGACCTTGTAGAAGATAAAGCCGTTATCCTGCTTTCGCGCCACGTAAAGATTGACCGCCAAAGCGCACAGAAATAAATTCAATACATTATATTGTACCAAGTAAACGCCTAAAAGGAAAAGAAAAACTGAAAATAATAACGAAAAAAAGCGGGAAATTTTCTGGGATCTGCCGTAGCCCAGAAAAACGGCAAGAAAAAGATCCGTTATCTTCCCTCCGTCCAGGGGATAAAACGGCATCAGGTTATAGAGCGCGAGGACCGCGTTGGCGAGGACCACGGGCGCAAGCCACGGCAGGTAGAAACAAAGGGAAACGACGTACAGCACACAAGCCGTGAGGATATTGAAAAAGGGGCCGGAAAGATGAATGAGGAGCTCGTCACGGGGTTTGACAAAGCCCTCTTTGATATGCAGCACACCTCCAAAAAGGCCGTAAGAGATCTTGTCGGGCGTATACCCCAGCCTCACAGCCGTAAACTTGTGAGCAAATTCGTGAAACAGAGAAAATACCACCGATGCGGCGGCAAAGACGGCGTTCCCCGAAATCGCTATGATCAAAAGCAGCAGGAATAAGGAAAAATGCAGTTCGACTTTCGTCCGGAACACTTCGATCTGAAACATAACCGGACCTAAAATTCAATATAGTCTGCAGGGTTTACGATCTTGTTGTTCACCCACATCTGAAAGCTCAGATGGCCGTTGTTCTCAGGGCTGACAGATGCGACAAGCTGACCTTTTTTCACTTTTTCCAGTGACTTCACATAGATCTGGCTGCAGCCGCCGTAGAGGGAAACGATATCGTCTCCGTGAACGATTTTGATATATTTCCCGTACTGGTCGTTCACTCCTATTTCAGAAACGACTCCCCCTCCTACCGCAAAGACCTGGAGCTCTTTCTCCGACTGAAATTCTATGCCCTGTTCGGATTGATCCTGTCCGCCTCCAAAGGTCGATATTACGGCATCCGCGTCTGTGGGAGGCGAGAAGGCAAGCTTGCTTCCGCTCCTTTGAAAGGCTGCCGCGACAGATTCAGGTACTTCCTTTGCTTTGAACGCGAGATCTTTTGTGGATTGAACGATTTCCGATACCGTATAATCCCGGTTCAGCCATGCCTGGATATTGTCCAATCCTTTGTCGGCAAGAGCAATATCCATCTGCTTTATGATGATGACGACGAGCACCACGATAATACAGATCAGCAACTGCCTCAACAGCGTGTTGCCGTAATTCTTTTTCCTTTTGATATATTTTCTTCTCCCCCTGTACATAAAAATAACCTCCTTGTCGCTGCTTCAATTAAGCATATTAACGAGGAGGTTAAAATATTCATGCCATCAGCGAGTCGATGGACATTCCGATGATCTTTTCAATTTTTTTTATCAGCGTCATGTTATCCTTGATCCTTTCGCTGATCCGTTCGAAAGCTTCCTGATTCAGCTTGAATTTCTCCAGAATATAATGCATCCGGGTCTCAAGGCCCACATACTCGTCCTCTCTGACCATCCTGTCGGCCAGGCAGAGGATGTCCGTCTCGGTGATTTCCTCTGCGTCGGGATTGCAGTTGTAAAACATATGAACCCGGATGATGTCCGCTTCCTTCTGATATCCCAGGCCGGAGGCGATGTCCGCTCCGATCTCCCAATGCCTTTCATCCACTCTGGCAATATCATGGATGAGACCCGCTCCCTGGATCAGAGCCAAATCGAGGTCATAGCCATTTTTGTTCAGGGCTTCTGCCATTTTCAGAGCGGTTTCAGTCACCTTGATACAGTGCCTGACCACATGATCGGGGGTTTTATATTCCTTCAGCAATTCCATGCATTCTTCTCTGGACGGGTGTTTGTCTGCCATTTGGTCCTCCTAACTGTTTGTTGGTTCTATTTTACCACTTTTTTCGATTATATTTGACTTTATAATTGCTTATTGATATAGTTAAGTTAAAATTCAACAATTTATTCCATAGACGCTAAAAATTTTGCAATATCAAAAGTAAAGGAAGTGTGAATGAATCCCATGAGCTATGCAGAAATGTTAGACGCTATCATCACCGAAAGCGAACTGTCCCTGCGGCAGATTTCAAAGCTGTGCACCCAATTCGATATCAGCATTACTCCGTCTTACATATCACAGCTGAAAAACGGTAAGCTTCCCCCGCCCTCTCCTGAAGTATCCCTTGCACTGGCAAAGGTATGCAACAGTAAAAACCAGTCCCAGCTCGTCTTTCAGGGATACATGGAAAAGGCTCCCGATGTGATCAAGGAATATATGCTGGCGTCTTCCCAGCTGAACCGGATCATGCTGGAATCCCTTTACAAAGCCGAAAACAAGGCAATATCAGAGGAAGCCGTCGATTATCTGAAAAACCTGGACGTTCTTTCCACTCTTGAGATGTCGTCAAAATATATCAGCCAGGACAACGATCTTAACCCTTCCGACCTGATCCGTGAGATCACCCTATCCAGCGGAGGCGTTTCAAAGATACAGGCTCAGGGCGATATGATCAATTTCTTTCTGGGCGACACTTCCATGAATCCGGTGATACCGATTCATTCCTATATATATATTCTGCCCACGAAGCTGGAATTATTAAAAGACCGCGATATCATCGCATTTTATCCAAACAACAGAAAGCAGCCCACATTGAGAAGGATCTTCAACTATAACGACAAAATCCTGTTGCTTCCCGAGGATAAGACCTATCAGATCTTTATGATCGACAGCTTCGATGATATCGAGTATCTCGGCAAAGTCGTATCCTACAAAGTAGACTTGTAAAGCGTACATGGGTGTTCTTTATTCGTCAATATACTCGAACTCGTAGTCGAATACCCGGATCGTATCGCCTTCCTCAAGGCCCAGCTCTTTCAGCTTTTCGATTCCGCCGTTCTTTTCGATATACTTATACAGGTATCGAAGAGAACCGTAATCGTTGAAGTTGGTGGAGTTGAATATTTTTTGCAGCTGTTTTCCTTCCAGCACGTAATCCTTCCCATCCCGGGAAGCGTATATCTCCCTGTAATCGGGATCCTCCTGATCCTTTTCGAAGTCGAAGAGCTCATAGACCTCTTCTTCCCGGGGCTCCTGCTCAATCCGGTGAAGCTCGGCCGCCGCGGCTGCCAGAAGCTCGTGGACGCCCTGGTTGATGGGGGCGGAAATGGGAAATACCCGGTAGCCCTTTTCCTCAACGTGTTTTTTAAACGAGAGATACCGTTCGTCCTCCTCATCCAGCATGTCCATTTTGTTTGCCGCCACAAGCTGAGGCTTTTTCAGAAGCTTTTCCCCAAAGGAGCCCAGCTCGTTATTGATCTTTTCAAAATCCTCTATCGGATCCCTGCCCTCAGAGCCGGATACGTCCACCACGTGGATCAGCAGCTTGG
>DLFX01000167.1:7466-15551 GCA_002482405.1 Firmicutes bacterium UBA7709
TATGAGCGCCTTCGATAAGGCCGGGGATGTCCGCCATCACAAAGCTGGTGTCGAAAATCTCAACCACACCTAAATTCGGCGTAACGGTGGTAAAATGATAATTCGCTATTTTCGGGTTTGCGCTGGTGGAAATCGAAAGGAGCGTGGACTTGCCCACATTGGGAAACCCGATCAGGCCCACGTCGGCGATGAGCTTTAGCTCCAGGATCACGTTCCTCGCCTGAGCAAAACCGCCCGCCTCCGCAAAGTTCGGGGCCTGCCGGACCGAGTTCTTGAAATTCACGTTGCCCTTGCCGCCCTTACCGCCTCTGGCCGCCACGAAGCTGTCGCCGTCCCGCACCAGATCCTTCATGACAAGACCGCTTTCCTCGTCGATGACGATTGTCCCCGGCGGGACCTTGATCACCAGATCCTCGCCCTTCTTCCCGAAGCGGTTGTACTTCATGCCGTTCTGGCCGTTCTCCGCCTCATATTTTCTCTTATATCGAAAATCCATCAACGTCCTCAGATTGCTGTCGGCCTGAAAGATGACGTCTCCTCCTTTTCCGCCGTCTCCCCCGTTGGGACCCCCTTCCGGTACGAAAGGCTCTCTGCGGAAGGATACGCATCCGTCGCCGCCTTTGCCCGACTTGATGGATATCTTTGCCCTGTCTACAAACACTGTATTACCTCCAAATTCCTGGACTGCGCCAGTCATATGATATTTAAAAAAGCCCCTATAGTAAATAGGGGCTTAATCTTTTAGCTTATGCTTCTTTCGGATAAACGCTTACTTTCTTTCTGGTTTTGTCATATCTTTCAAACTTGACTGCGCCG
This sequence comes from Firmicutes bacterium UBA7709, assembly GCA_002482405.1. The sequence continues at coordinate 8,283 of DLFX01000167.1, forward strand.
TCAACCTTTGCAAATAAAGTATCGTCTCCGCCGATTCCTACATTGTTTCCGGGATGAAATTTAGTCCCTCTCTGTCTGACCAGAATACTGCCTGCACTGACGTATTGGCCATCCCCTCTTTTCACGCCCAGCCGTTTCGACTCGCTGTCGCGACCGTTCTTAGAGCTTCCTACTCCCTTTTTACTTGCCATAGACCACACCTCCTTTTTCCTTGTGCTGCCTTTGCCTTAGTTCATCGGCGGTTTGCAGGACAAACCGGACAAACTGGTATATGTGAAATATTGAAGATTATTTCTCTTCTTTAGCTTCTGCCGGCTTTGCTGCTTTTTTTGCCGCAGGTTTCTTTTCTGCAGGAGCTTTTTCAGCTGCGGGCTTCTTTGCCGCAGTCTTTTTTTCTGCGGGAGCTTTTTCAGCCGCAGATTTCTTTGCCGCAGGCTTCTTTTCCGCCGCAGGTTTTTCTGTTGCGGGAGCTTCAGCCGCTGCTGTCTCTGCCACAGGCTTTTCAACTACCTTTTTAGGAGCCGGTTTCCCGTCAGCGGACAATGATTCGATTTTAACCATTGTATATGGCTGTCTGTGTCCCTGCTTCTTTCTGTAGTCCTTCTTCGACTTGTACTTGTAGATGATAACCTTTTCACCTTTACCATTTTCAACTACTGTGCCGAAAACCTTGGCTGATTCGATGATTGGCGAACCAACCAGAACCTTTTCATCGTCGTTCAGTACCAGCACTTTGTCGAACGCAATGTCATCACCTGCTGAAACCTTCAGCTTTTCAATGGTAATCACGTCGCCTTCCTGCACTCTGTACTGCTTTCCACCAGTTTCGATTACTGCATACATATTCCTTTTTACCTCCTCTATCCAGTCTCGCCATCAAGGGCAGCGCGAAGCTTTTTCATGAACCCGTTCTGAGCGGCTTACAGTCATTTATGATATCATACAAGCATTGCAATGTCAAATATTATTTGCGTTTAATGTATTTTCATTTAATAGGTTTAACAAAAAATAATTTAAGGATTTTGGGATAAAAAACCTGGCAGGTGATCATCATCTGCCAGGTTGCCCGCCGGCCGACATTTCAGCCGGTTCCGTTGTACAAAACAGATCGGATTATTTTGTAACCAGTGCGAGGTCTACAGGAATGGACGCATCAACGGTTTCGCCTGCAATCACCTTCATGGCCGTTTCAACTCCAATGCTGCCGATCTCTTTGGGAAGCTGCTGTACGGTTGCAGCCATATCGCCGGCTTTTACAGCTTTTACGGCATCGTCGGTGGCATCAAATCCAACGACCATGATATCTCTTCCGGATGCCTTGATGGCTTCCAGCGCACCCAGCGCCATTTCGTCGTTATGAGCAAATACGGCGTTGATTTCCGGCTGAGCCTGGAGAATGTTTTCCATTACGGATAAGCCCTGAGCTCTGTCGAAATTAGCCGTCTGCTTTGCAACCACTTCGATGTCGCTCTTTGCAATTGCAGCGTTGAATCCTTCGCCCCTGTCTCTGGCGGCGGAAGCTCCCGGAATTCCTTCTAATTCAACAACTTTGCCTTTTCCGCCCAGCTGTTCAACGATGAATTCTCCTGCCATTTTACCGCCGGCGACGTTGTCGGAAGCGATATGTGCTACGACTTCTCCCGAGTTAGCGGCTCTGTCCAGCGTGATCACAGGGATCTTCGCTTCGTTTGCGGCAGCCACCGCGTTTCCGACCGCATCTGAATCGGTAGGATTGATCATTATAAGATCCACTCCCTGGGTGATGAGATCTTCTACGTTGGACATTTCGGTTGCCGAGTCATCCTGAGAATCAAGTACAACGAGGGTAGCGCCGAGTTCGTCGGCCTTCGCCTGTGCGCCGTCTTTTAAATCAACAAAGAATGGATTGTTCAGCGTGGATACCACCAGGCCGATCGTTGCTCCCTCGTCGCCGGCAGGGGTTTTTTCTTCGGTGTTGCCGCCGCAGGCGAACATTCCCACTGCCATAATGAGTACGAGCACCAATACAAATACTTTTTTCATTTTTCTCTCCTCCTAAATAGTTTTTGATAATAGATATATCTTCAACCCTATGAAGGGTCAAATGCCTTTATCTGGAAGCTTTTTGCTTCCGGTCAAGAAGAACGGCGATGAGAATCACGACGCCCTTCGCCACGTCCTGGTAATAGGAAGGTACCTGCAGGAGGTTCAGCGCATTGTTCAGAAGTCCGATGATCAGGGCCCCGATCACTGTTCCTGAGATCGTTCCAACTCCGCCGGACATGCTGGTTCCCCCCAATACGACCGCCGCGATGGCGTCCAGCTCATATCCTGTGCCCGCGGTGGGCTGCGCGGATCCCAGCCTGGCAGTTATGATGATTCCCGCCAGCGCCGCCAGCATCCCCGCCGCGCTGTAGACGAACAATTTGACGTTATCCGTTTTGATCGCGGAATACATGGTCGCCTCTTCGTTGGAGCCCAGAGCGTAGATATACCGCCCCATCCTCAAGTGCCTCAGAATGTAGTACGCGATGATGAAAACCAGGAGCATAATGTAGATTGGAATCGGTATGTGCAGAAAATATCCGGTTCCGATCTTTGAGAATATGGGCGAGCCGGCGCCTCCCGAAGTGGTGATAGGCTTCCCCTGGGTATAGACGAGGACGAAACCTCTCAACAGAGTCATGGTTCCCAATGTCGCGATAAACGGCTGAAGCCGCCCCTTGCTGATCAAAAGCCCGTTTATAAGCCCGATCCCAAGTCCCAGGAGCAGGGTCAGCAGTATGACGAGGACCACATCCATGCCGGATGAAATCAGCGTAGCCGCAATCGCTCCGCAGATCGCCAGCACGGACCCGACAGACAGGTCGATTCCTCCGATCAAAATCGCAAAGGTCATACCTGCGGCGATAATGGCGTTGATAGAGGTCTGTCTCAATACGGTTATGATATTTCCCCAGGTCCAGAACCGGTCATTCATGATAGACATTACGACGCACAGAATGAGCAGCACGATCAGGGGTTTGTTCCTCAGGGCTATTTCCTTGACGGACTTCAAATTGAACGATTTTTTTGCCATTTAGCTCACTTCCTTTCCCACCGCAAGACTCATGATCGCTTCCTGGGTAGCTTCGTCGCGGTTTAAGGCTCCCATAAGTTTACCTTCATGCATTACGATGATCCGATCGCTCATGCCCAGAATCTCCGGGATTTCGGAAGAGATCATGATAATGCTCATACCTTCCTTTTTAAACTGATTGATCAATTCATAAATTTCCTTTTTTGCTCCTACGTCGACTCCTCTTGTGGGTTCGTCAAGAATTAAAACCTTCGGTTTGGAATCGAGGTTTTTTGCGATGGAAACCTTCTGTTGATTGCCTCCGCTGAGATATTTCAGCAATTGTTTCGACCCGGAGGTTTTGATGGACATGCTGCGGATATAGCTCTGGGCCGATTCTTCCTCTTTTGCCCTGGATATATTTCCGATTTTGCCGCTGTAGTTTTTTAAAGAGGCCAGGGTGATATTTTCCCTGACATTCAGCCCCAGGACGATGCCGTTTGCCTTTCTGTCCTCAGAAACGTAGGCGATGCCGTGGTTCAGGGCATCCGTAGGATTTTTTATCCGAATCCTCTGATTCTCCAGGTATACTTCTCCTTTATCCGTCTTATAAATTCCGTATAAGGTGCGCGCCAGCTCTGTTCTGCCTGCGCCCATAAGCCCTGCGACGCCCAGAATCTCGCCGCGCCTTAGCTGGAAGGAAATATTGCTGATAAACTGATTGCTGATATCCTTCACCTCCAGGACGACGTCCCCGGATCCACCGGCGATTCTGGGATACTGATCGCTGAGTTTTCTTCCTACCATCATCTCGATGATCTTGTCCTCGTCAACCTCATCGATAGGGCTTTCTGCGATGAGCTCGCCGTCCCTTAAGACGGTTACATAGTCGCAGATCTCAAAAATTTCTTTCAGACGGTGTGAAATGTATACGATGCTGTGTCCCTGCTCCTTCAGCTCCCGAATCACATGGAACAGCTTTTCCGTTTCGGCCACCGTCAGAGCGCCTGTCGGTTCGTCCATTATGATCACTTTTGCGTTTAAGGACAGGGCTTTTGCGATCTCCACAAGCTGCTGCTTTCCTACGCTGATGTTTTTGATCAGCTCCCTGGGATCTTCGTTCAGTCCCAGCTTATCAAGCCATTTCCTCGATTCTTCGAAGAGCTGCTTCCATTTTATATTTCTCAGCTCTGTAACCGGCTCTCTGCCCAGGAAGATATTCTCGCCTATGGATAAATGCTGGATCAGGTTGAGTTCCTGATGGATGATGGCGATTCCATTGCTTTGCGACTCTTTTGTGCTCGCAAAGTTGACCGGAGTCCCATTCATTATGATTTCACCCGAGGTCTTTGAATAAACCCCGGTCAATATTTTCATCAGAGTTGATTTTCCAGCGCCGTTTTCACCGATCAGCGCCATGATTTTACCGTCGTAAATGTTAAAGTCAACATTTTTGAGAACTTGGACGCCGGAAAAATCTTTATTTATTTTGTTCATGGAAATAATTTTTTCAGGCATTTCTAAACCCCGCTTCCCTATTGCTTCGTTATCCGAAATACCGCTTCGGATAACCGGACGATCAGAATACCACTCCGGAAACCAGAATGATGTTTGCATACGGCGTAAATTCTCCGGTTCTGACAACCGCTTTGCTGCAGGCAGTCTTGGCCTTAAAATCCTCGTGGGAAATATAGTCGATAGCGACTTCAACCTTTTCTTCGTTCTGATAGCGTTCGATGAGCCCTAAAATGTCCCCGTGGAGATTCCCGCTCATTTCCCGGATCTCACCGGCAAGGATGATCTTTTCAACTCTCAGTTCTGTCAAGACGGTTTTCAATACCGTGAGGAAATCAGGAACCCCTTTCGTGACCGCCAGATCGATCTGATCGGTCTGCTCCGGGATGGGCAATCCGGCGTCTCCGATGACCAGCATATCCTTATGCCGCATATTCGCAACAACATAAGAGAGCTCCGAGTTCAGTAAAGCACTTTTTTTCACCTTGTTGTCCATCCTTATTCTTCCGAGTTTTTCCTTATCCAGCGGTCAAAATCTTTCACTTCATTCAGTAACGGCAGCGAGGTCTGCGCTCCCTTCTTTGTCACTGTCATCGCTCCGACCTTCATGGCAAATCCGATGGATTCTTCCATAGATTTGCCGTTTGAAAGAGAAACAGCCAGCGCCGCATTAAAGCTGTCCCCCGCTCCGGTAGTATCCACCGCAGCCACTTTGTATCCGTCATAGTGTGCTGCCGTTTCTTCCGTCATGTACAGGCAGCCTCTGGAGCCCAATGTGATGACCAGTTCTTTGACTCCCTTCCCGAGAATGACCGATCCGGCGGCTTTCAGGTTCTCCATGGTATCCGTTTTATGACCGCTTAACAATTCCAGCTCAGATTCGTTTGGCGTGAGGATGTCGGTGTCCTTCAATATTTCTTCATCCAATTCCGCGGCAGGCGCGGGATTCAGGATGACCTTCTTTCCGGCCGATTTTGCAGCTAAAATCGAGGCCTTGACGATATCAAGCGGGATTTCAAGCTGCAGCAGGATCACATCAGAGGCTGCAATGACCGGATTCACATCGGATAGATCCTTTTCCGTGATCTTATAATTGGCTCCGGAAGCGACGGTAATGCAATTATCGCCGGAAGCTTCCACCAGAATAATTGCGACTCCTGTCGATTCCCCCGGCTTTACAAGCACATGGCTGACGTTTACGCCGTCGGCTCGAAGAGAATCTTTCAGCTGAGTTCCAAAGGAATCATCGCCCACGCAGCCGACCATATTGACCTCCGCGCCGAGCTTTGCGGCCGCATCCGCCTGATTTGCGCCCTTTCCCCCGGGGTTTTGCTGAAATCCTCTGCCCAGCACAGTTTCGCCCGGGCGTGGGATTCTGTCGGTGAAAGCCACTAAATCCATATTCAAGCTGCCTACCACAGTAATCATACCGTTACCCCTTTCTCATCTCTCACGGATTTCCTTATGGTCAGTTCTGTATCTAAAATTATGGTATCTGTTTTGCCGGTTTGCCCAGCCGTTTCCCGATCCTCGCTTTCAATGGCGTTGATCAGCAATTCCGCCGCCCGGTAGCCCATTTCATAGTTCGGCTGTTTGATCGTAGTCAGCGCCGGCTCTACGATACTGGACATATAGATATCATCAAAACCCATGATGCCGATATCCTCCGGAACCCTTATACCTTCTTCCTTCAGCGCTTTTATGGCGCCGATGGCGATCAGGTCGTTCCCGCAGAAAATTGCATCAAAAGATATCTTTTCAGAGAGAAAAGCCTTTGCGGCCTCCCATCCCCACTGACTTTTATACTCGCCGATCTTTACATACTCCTCTTTATAATCTAGTCGCCTGTCCGTCAAAGCCTTCCTATAGCCCTCGAGCCTGTCCCGGGCTGTTCTGGTATGCATGGGGCCGGCGATATACGCTATTTTTTCATATCCCATGTCGAGGAGATAATTCACGCCCATCCAGGAAGCTTTCGTATTGTCCACCAGGACCTTGCCGATCACGTTTGGGATATCGTAATCCCTGTCGATCAGGATGATGGGTACCCTGCACTGGCGAAATCCCTCCGAACCTTCACGGTCGGCCGAGTGGGTGAAGATGATGCCGTCGACCATTTTTTCGGTCAGAATATCGATGTAAGCATCCTCGCGTTCCAAATTGTCGTCCGTGTTACAATAGATAATGCTGTATCTGGACTGACTGGCTCTGTCCTCCGCCCCTCTTGCGATCTCGGGGAAAAACGGATTCACAATATCCGGCATGATGAGCCCAACGGTCCTGGTATGACGGGTTACGAGGCTTCGGGCCGCATTGTTGGGAATATAATTGTTTTCTTCGGCGATGGCCAAGACCCTTTCTCTTGTGGAAGGGCTGATATTCCGGTCCTTTTTATTCAAAATCATGGATACCGTCGCGGTNNCTTGGCTAGACGCGCAATTTCTTTGATTGTAATGCCCATTATCAAGCTCCTAAAAACACAATTACGGTAGTTAAGCGTTTTAATTAAACGTTTAACTACCATAATATTATCATAACGCATATTATTTTGCAATGGTTTTTTTATCGTCTGAACGAGGGTCAGTCTTCGATGACCACGCCGTCCTCGTCTACATTCAAGGGTTTCAACGAGGTAATATTGCCCATCAGCCGCTCTTCGATCTGCGCCAGGGTATTCTTGTTCTCGGATAGGAATGTTTTGACATTCTCTCTGCCCG
>DLFX01000167.1:15557-16681 GCA_002482405.1 Firmicutes bacterium UBA7709
GCTGTACCATGAGCCTGCCTTTTCAACGATTTTAGCCTCAACGGCGCAATCCAGCACGTCGCCCTCCCTGGAGATTCCCTGGCCGTACATGATATCGAATTCCGCCTGCTTGAAGGGAGGCGCCACCTTGTTCTTTACGACTTTCACGCGGGTACGGTTTCCCAAAACGCTGTCGCCGGATTTGATGCTTTCGATCTTCCTGACGTCAAGGCGCATGGATGCGTAGAATTTCAACGCTCTGCCGCCGGTTGTGACCTCGGGATTTCCGAACATGACGCCGACCTTTTCACGGAGCTGGTTGATGAAGATCGCTGAAGTGTTTGACTTGTTGATGGCTCCGGCAAGCTTTCGGAGGGCCTGGGACATCAGGCGGGCCTGCAGCCCCACATGGCTATCGCCCATCTCACCCTGGATCTCCGCTCTCGGCACCAAAGCCGCAACGGAGTCGATCACCACAACGTCGATGGCGTTGCTGCGGACCAGCATCTCGCAGATCTCAAGGGCCTGCTCCCCTGTGTCGGGCTGGGAAACCAGCAGTTCATCCACATCGACGCCAAGATTCCTTGCGTATTCGGGGTCAAGGGCGTGCTCCGCGTCGATAAAAGCGGCTTTCCCGCCCATCTTCTGTGCTTCCGCGATGATATGCAGAGTAAGAGTGGTCTTACCTGAGGATTCCGGTCCGTAGATCTCCGTGATTCTTCCACGGGGAATTCCGCCGATGCCGGTTGCGATATCAAGGCTTACGGCCCCGGTAGGAATGGCTTCAATGCTCATGTTCGCCTCACCGCTGCCGAGTTTCATGATGGCGCCCTTCCCAAATTGCTTTTGAATCTGGAGCATTGCGGCTTCCAGCGCTTTTTCCTTATCCTCTTTATTGATGCCCATATGTATCTCCTCCTGTTATATATTTCATCCTGGGAATTGGCTGTTTTCACAGAGAACATTTGTTCTACTGACATCATAATATAATTCAGCATCAGGGTCAAGAATTATTTTATAACAGCTCGCCGGTTTGATATGTAAAATAATACCATATAAAATAACATATGTAAAACTATTTATTTAGGCACATATAAATATTTTAACGGAAAAATTTCTATCAATCAAAGATTGATGAAATTTCC
>DLFX01000230.1 GCA_002482405.1 Firmicutes bacterium UBA7709
ATGAAGAACGGCTACTATTCGTATACCCTGAATCAGGGCGATATCTTCATTCTGAACGGCAGGGAGGTCCACAGCTTCCACCACACCGGCCAGCCCAATATGGTTATGATGCTGCAGATCGATATTTCCTTTTTTTCGAAATACTATGGCAATCTGAGGAACAGTTTTTTTGTAACGGACATGAAAAACGAAGACGATGAAAACCTGGAAGCCTTAAGGAGCATTCTGGGACGCATCATGCTGGACATCCTGGATAAGGGCTACGGGTATGAATATAAAGCCATAGAGGCCGTCCACAATCTGCTTGCGAACCTGCTGGCCAATTTCCAGTACTTCACCATGGAGAACGGAAAATTTGTCAATGAAGCGAAAAATATTGGAAATAAGGTCCTGGCGGGCCGGCTGAACCGCATTACCGACTATATGTACGAAAACTATTCGAGACGGCTTACACTGAATGAAATCGCCGAACAGGAGCACCTCAGCATCTACTATCTTTCCCATGTGATCAAGGAGGCTACGGGGCTCAGCTTTCAGGAACTCCTCAGCTTCATCCGGGTGGAAGAGTCGGAAAAGCTTTTGCTGGGCACCAATAAGAAGATCGGCGCCATTTCCGAGGAATCCGGCTTTTCCGCGATCCGGTACTATATCAAGTATTTCACCAAATGGTTCGGGATGCATCCGATGGAATACCGGAAGAAATACACGGGCAACGTCAGCAGCAGGGAGATCCATGCCCAGTATATCCTTTCCAAGCCGGATGAGATCAAAAGAGCCATCAAAAGCCAGTCAAAGGATATCTTCGTGACCGACGGCCAGGAAAAGGGCTCCGCCCTGACCATCGTTTCTCTGGATCTGGATCAGTCGAATGGGGTGAAAAAACCTGTGGAAAACGGGATCGAGGCTCTGTTTGGGAAAGCTCCCATGCTTCCGGCGGCGTTTGCCTATAAAATGCTTACGGCGCTTAACGAGCATATTGCCGCCGAGGGTGAAAACTATATCATCACCCGGTCTCATAAGAGCAATTTGGACAAGGAGTCCTTCAGCATCCTCTTCTACAGCAATACCGAAAAAATCAGGGACATCGCCGACAAGAACCTCTCTCTGGAAGACACCGTAGAGGAGTTGAAAAAGTTTAACGATAAATCGGAAATCCTCATCAATATCAGCGGAATAAGCGGAGAATACAGGATAAGCCGGTATAAATTCTCCAAGGATAATATTCTGATGAGCTATAAGGTGAAGCTGGGAAATTCCAATATTGTATCCAAGCGGGAAAAGCTCACCAACCGGTGGGCCATGACGCCGACCGTCAGTTTTTCGTCGGCGACTTCCGTCGACACCTTGAGCATCCAGTCCCATTTGACAGGATTCGGCGCTGAATTGATCCTCGTCGACCGGGTCGAATGATGGTTTTGACCCAGGCCGGAACGGGGATGTGAACGGTTTGTGGCATTGTCTGAAAAACAGGGCAAAGACAGCAAGACAGTACTATTTTTGAGCAAAAACATAATTGAATGTTCTAAGGCCGTTTGGTAACATAGCCGTAGATATTAGATGTGCGCCGCATGTTATTGTGGTCTGTTTAAAGAACATGATAACGTTTGGCGTTACAAATTTATGTGGAGGGTGACAATATGAAACTTTTAATCATCGGAGCCGGCGGCGTCGGCACATCTGCCGCTATGATCATCAAGAGAGCCGGAAAAGACGGCGACTGGGCTGAAAAGGTTGTAATTTCAGACTACAACTTTGCAAGAGCAGAGGAAGTTGCGAAGCTTTGCGGCGGCGGAAAGTTTGTTGCTGAAAAGATCAACGCGAAGGATAGCGACAACATCAAAGAAGTTATTAAAAAGCATGGCATTACGTTTGTAATGAACGCTGTTGAGCCTGACTTCAATGAGAACATCTTTGACACCTGTTTTGAATCTGGCGTAGGATACCTTGACTGCGCGATGACTCTTTCCAAGAGACATCCGGAAAAACCCTTTGAACTGCCATATATCAAGCTGGGCGACTATCAGTTTGAAAGAAATGAACAGTGGGAAAAGGCCGGCAACATGGCGCTGGTAGGTTCCGGAGTAGAACCCGGCATGGCTGACGTCTTTGCAAAGTATGCGGCCAAGCATTTATTCGATACCATTGACGAAGTAAACGTAAGAGACGGAGACAACTATGTGATTCCCGGTTATGACGGCGTCGCTTTCGGATTCTCCGTATGGACGACTATCGAAGAGTGCCTGAATCCCCCGGTGATCTGGGAAAAGGACAAGGGCTGGTTCTGCACAGAGAATTTCTCAGAGCCTGAAATCTTCAACTTCCCCGGCGGCATCGGCGATGTTGAAGTAATCAACGTAGAACATGAAGAAGTCATGCTCGTACCGAGAGTTATCGACTGCAACAGAGTAACCTTTAAGTATGGCGTACCGAGAGAAATGAGAACGCTGCTGAAGGATCTGGAAGCTTGCGGCATGGATTCCGCGACCAGAATGATCAAAGTCGGCGACAGCGAAATCACCCCCAGAGACTTCCTGGTAAAGGTTGTTCCAAGCCCCGGCGAAGTATCCGCCACTATGATCGGAAAAGGCTGCGCAGGAACTTGGGTAACAGGAACAAAGGATGGCAAGAAGAGATCCGTATATCTCTATCAGGTAGCTGACAACCAGGAATGCCTGAAGAAATACACCACCAACTCCGTCGTCGCCCAGACCGCTGTAAGTCCGGTCATCATGATGGAACTGATCGCAAAGGGCATCTGGGATCTGAAGGGCGTACACGGACCTGAATCTTTCGATCCGGATCCATTCATCGAGAGATTGGCAAAATATGAATTCCCGGCCGGAATCAGAGAAATGGATTCCGAATACTCGGATGCACTGAATGAGCAGAAATTTCTTGACGCGATAAATAGCTAATCGGATAGGCAAAATAGTCGGATAACGAAATAAGCGAATAAGAGATAAAACAGGAGAGGCACTTCGGATGAAGTGCCTCTCCTGTTTAATAGGAAATATCATTTAAAAGTGGGATGACTGGGGTGGCTGGGATGGCTGGCAAATAAGGATGACTAGGAGAAACAAGGATGTCGCCATGCTCAAAATTTGGGGTATGGGGCAGGCAAGAGCGTCGGCGTGTGCAAAATTTTCAGTATGGAGTATGAATTTGCCGCTTGGAGGCCGTTAGAACGGTTAAATCTACGCCCTGCTTGAAAATTTGAACAAAATGTTACTCCATACTGGGAAATCTGAACAAGGGGAGCGGGAAGGAT